>NZ_JAMAUV010000079.1:0-421 GCF_023714155.1 Neobacillus sp. MER 74 | reverse complement strand
CTCTGATTAAAAGTCAGATGCTCTACCAACTGAGCTAATGGCTCGTACTAATGGTGCCGGCGAGAGGACTTGAACCCCCAACCTACTGATTACAAGTCAGTTGCTCTACCAATTGAGCTACCCCGGCAAATAGTATGGAAAATTATTAAAGTAAATATGGTGGAGGATGACGGGATCGAACCGCCGACCCTCTGCTTGTAAGGCAGATGCTCTCCCAGCTGAGCTAATCCTCCAATTATGGGCTTACTATGGAATTTGACCAAATTTGGACAAAAAAATAACCCCAAAGGGTTAGCCTGGCAACGTCCTACTCTCACAGGGACGCGTGTCCCAACTACCATCGGCGCTGAGAAGCTTAACTTCCGTGTTCGGTATGGGAACGGGTGTGACC
Organism: Neobacillus sp. MER 74; assembly: GCF_023714155.1. Taxonomy (NCBI): domain Bacteria; kingdom Bacillati; phylum Bacillota; class Bacilli; order Caryophanales; family Bacillaceae; genus Neobacillus; species Neobacillus sp. MER 74. Next base: position 30 of record NZ_JAMAUV010000079.1, on the reverse strand, counting down.
TTCTCGCCATTGCTGCCAGACTATTTAATT
>NZ_JAMAUV010000078.1:0-435 GCF_023714155.1 Neobacillus sp. MER 74 | reverse complement strand
ACGCGTCGCTGGTCGGCGCTCAGATACGGCAGACGCGTCTCGAGCAGCACTTCGGCCCCCTTCGGCACGACTGCGCCGTTGGTGGTGGTGCCGATCGGCGCGAAGCCGAACGTGAGTCGGCGCGCGTAATTGGCCCGATTGGCGGCCGGGTCGGCAAAGCGGTCGCTCGACGCCGTACCGGCATGCGCGGCGGCCAGGAACGTGGCCGGCGTGGTGCGGGTCAGCGAATACAGCGTTGCATGCGCCTGCTGGAAGGCCGTCTGCTTGAGCGTCGCGTTGGCCGGATCGACGAGGTTCGCCGCCACCACCGCCTGGGCAAGTATCCGGCCGCCGATCACGTCGAGCGGCGAATGCATGCCGGCGAGGATGCGGTTCTCGCCGAGTTCGAGCCCGCGGCTGATCATTTCCTGGAAACGTTCGGGAATCACGTACGCC
>NZ_JAMAUV010000077.1:0-441 GCF_023714155.1 Neobacillus sp. MER 74 | reverse complement strand
GAAACTAGCTCCTTACTCGTAACATCGTAGATTAATTTGGTTAGAATGTTTACTGGAAAAAACATAACCAAATCAGAGCTACATTACGGAAGGAGCTAGTTATTATGAAGGATACCATAAAATATGTAGGTTTAGACGTATCAAAAGAAAAAATAGCTGTTGCGATTGCAGATGAAGGTCGAGATGAGCCTAGATATTGGGGCATGATTTCGAATACTCCAGAAGCAGTTAAGAAATTGATGAAAAAGTTAGGAAACGGCGAGAACTTACGAGTGTGTTACGAAGCAGGTCCTACCGGATATGCATTGTATAGGTTATTCCTTACTCTAAATATTCACTGTATGGTTATAGCGCCATCTTTAATTCCTAAAAAACCTGGTGAGCGTATTAAAACGGATCGTAGAGATTCCGTTCGACTCGCTCAATTATATCGAGCGGGAG
>NZ_JAMAUV010000076.1:0-444 GCF_023714155.1 Neobacillus sp. MER 74 | reverse complement strand
ACGTTCTGCTGTCGCCTGAATTTCTTGATACGACGCTCGTGGTAAAGCGCAATGAGCAGACGGTCGATGAGGATGGCTTTGCCAGAAACACCACCACAGAGACCCAATTCGGCGGCGTAGTGACGGTTGACCGTTCACTGGAAGCCCGGCGCATGCAGGCCGGTCAGGTGATTAATGGCGCAATCCTGATTGTCACCACCTATAGGCTGAGCAGCGGCAACACCGGCATTGATGCCGACATCGTGACTTATCGCGGCCGCGACTATCGCGTGACCTTTGTCGATCCGTACACGGCTTACGGCGCCGGTTTCGTCCAGGCGCACTGTGAGCTGCAGCCATTTGACGGAGGCCAGCGTGAGTAACAGCAGCACATCAGCCGGGTATCTGACGCCCGTCAGCGCGCCTCAGGCCTACGACGAAACGCTGGAGCGTGAACTCAGCCAG
>NZ_JAMAUV010000075.1:0-450 GCF_023714155.1 Neobacillus sp. MER 74 | reverse complement strand
CCGTTATCTCGACTGCCAGCCGGGCGACCTGCTCGCGTTCAGCGATGACGGCGGCGGCGAGCCCGACTGACGCAGCGCGCACGCGGCGCGTCGATGCGGGCGGGCGCCGTCGGTCGCGCGTGGTTGCGCTGGCCGTCGCGGTGTCCGTATCGATCCACGTGGCCGGATGGTTCGTGCTGCAATGGGCGCCGCGGCCGGCCGGCCCGAACACCGGCGAGAAGCCGCGGATCGCGCTGCGTGTCGAGTGGATTCCCGCGCGACCGGCGCCCGCGGTGATCGCACGCGAGGTCGGGCGGGCCGGCCCGAGCCCGGGCAGGCGCGGCACCGGACAATCGGCGAAACGTTCCGCGGCGGTGGCGGATGCGCGTAGGGCGGCGCGTTCGTCTCCGGATGCGCCGGGTACGTCGCGCAGGCCAAGCGAAACCCGCGCCGGCTCAAGCGCGGCCGCAC
>NZ_JAMAUV010000074.1:0-453 GCF_023714155.1 Neobacillus sp. MER 74 | reverse complement strand
GTTTCGCGGCGCCCGCATGCCGCATTTCTTGATCGGCGACAAATCCTTGGATTTACGAATAGTAAAACCAATTACGAATAGTGAAATCAACGTAAACCCTAGGCGTTGGCGCGAGGACGGGATAACCATATGAGTGAAACGCCAAGCCGAGCGCGGCGCGCGCTGCTAATATCAAGTCATGAGGCGGCCCTTTCGGCCGCCATTTTTCCTTCTCACGCCGATGATTCCGCCTACCAGCCCCGAGCTGGTCAGCCGTGCCGGGCAACTGCCGTATCTGCGGGAACACCTCGCGCTAGCCGAAGGCGGCACCGCGTGCGCGAATCTGCCCGAGCGCACGCTCGCCAGTGCGTACGAGCCGATCTACGACGTGACGATGCCCGGCGCGCCGCAATCGACGTCGTTCGCCGACGCGATCGAGCGCTACGGCGACGAGCTCGGCTTCCAGGCCGTCAC
>NZ_JAMAUV010000073.1:0-461 GCF_023714155.1 Neobacillus sp. MER 74 | reverse complement strand
CGCTTAACCAACGACCAGATTGAGCAGTTTACCGGGAACGTAAATCACTTTACGCACGGTTTTACCGTCGAGATATTTCGCCACCAGATGTTCCTGGCCGGCGCGCTCGCGAACCTGCTCTTCAGTTGCATCTACCGCAACGGTAATTTTACCACGAACTTTGCCATTGACCTGGACGACGACGAGGGTGCTGTCTTCCACCATCGCGCTCTCATCCGCTACCGGCCACGGCGCGTTGTCGATATCGCCTTCGCCGTTCAGCTCACGCCACAGGGTGAAGCTGGCGTGCGGAGTGAACGGGTTGAGCATACGCACCACCGCCAGCAGAGCTTCCTGCATCAGCGCACGATCCTGCTCATCTTCCTGCGGCGCTTTCGCCAGCTTGTTCATCAGCTCCATGATTGCCGCGATGGCGGTGTTGAAGGTCTGACGACGGCCGATGTCATCGGTCACTTTGGTGA
>NZ_JAMAUV010000072.1:0-467 GCF_023714155.1 Neobacillus sp. MER 74 | reverse complement strand
GAATTTAAACTGCGCATTCGTCAGCAGATAGAAGATCCGATCATGCGCAAAGCCGTGGCTAATGCGCAGGAGCGTATCGGCGCAAATCGGCAAAAAATGGTCGATGAGTTAGGCCACTGGGAAGACTGGCGCGATCGTGCCAGCCAGATCCGCGATCACGTTCTGAGCAACCTCGACGCTTACCTGTATCAACTCTCCGAGAAAGTGACGGAAAACGGCGGGCACGTCTATTTCGCCAAAACCAAAGAAGATGCCACTCGCTACATTTTGCAGGTTGCGCAAAGTAAAAATGCGCAGAAGGTGGTGAAGTCCAAGTCGATGGTGACCGAAGAGATCGGCGTCAACCATGTGCTGCAGGATGCCGGAATCCAGGTGATCGAAACCGATCTCGGGGAATATATCCTGCAACTGGATCAGGATCCGCCTTCGCACGTCGTGGTCCCGGCTATTCATAAAGATCGCTATCA
>NZ_JAMAUV010000071.1:0-467 GCF_023714155.1 Neobacillus sp. MER 74 | reverse complement strand
CAGTGAGACGGTCCGCGCCACGGATGTACTGTGAACGGCGGATAAGCGCATCAGGCGCCTCGATCATGGCAATGAGAGGAAACCCCGTTATGGACTGTTCATCACGATCCCAACGTCAGACTCAAGTCGATGCGTCCCCGACATCCCCGACATCTTCGACAACTATGACATCTTCAACGAATCCGACGGCCTCGTCGCCGCTGCCCACCCAGGCGCCGCCGTGGGGCGCGCTGTGGGTGATGGCCCTGGGATTGGCCATGATCGTGCTCGACAGCTCGATCGTCAACGTCTCCATCCCCACCATCATCGATGATATCGGCATTAACCTGACCGACGCCCAGTGGGTCACCTCGCTCTACAACATCGTGCTTGCCGCGTTGTTGCTGCCTTTCGGCAAGTTGGGCGACGCCAGAGGGCGCAAACTGGTGTTTCAAGTCGGTACCGTGATCTTCGTGGCGAGTTCGATG
>NZ_JAMAUV010000070.1:0-477 GCF_023714155.1 Neobacillus sp. MER 74 | reverse complement strand
GTCCATCAGCGCGGCCCCGTTCCGAGTGCTTGTGAAAAGCGAGAGTTCACCGCCATTTGCTTGTCGGCGACTTCGCTGGCTGCCCTGCTCGGGTCGTTAACTCCGTGGATATGAATGTTGGTTTCCTGGCTGATCTGCGCGCCGCTGGAAGGCATATTGCTGAGAACGCGCGGGATGTAGTTCCGGGTTTCCTCCGGCATTAGCGCCATGCCATGCTTCTGCACATTTCCGATCCCCCAGTTATAGGACGCGAGCGCTTTGGGAAGGTCGCCGTTATTGGCCTTTAAGAGTTGAGCGAGATATTTTGCTGCAGCCTGGGCGGACTTAACCGGGTCAAAGGCTTCGTTGCCACGCAGCCCCAAATCCTTAGCTGTGCCGGGCATCAGCTGAAACAGCCCCTGAGCGCCGGCACCAGACATCGCATTGGGGTTGCCTGCAGACTCGGTGATTGCAACGCTTTTCAGCAGACCCACAGGA
>NZ_JAMAUV010000006.1:0-277951 GCF_023714155.1 Neobacillus sp. MER 74 | reverse complement strand
TTGCATAATGGGAAGTTAGATTGATAAATGGAAAGCCGTATACTCTGAGAGGAGTACGTACGGTTTGGGGGGGAGTTCTTGGAAACCTACTTAGGAAACTAAGCAAGGCGCCGGGTTCTTACCCTACATGAAATCTGCTATCCTATCAAATGCCGCTTCAATAATAGTAGGCCATAATCATCCATCGGGGAAAGTGGAGCCAAGTAAAGAAGACATTGAAGTGACTAAAAGATTAGTAGAAGCGGGAAAAATCATTGGCATAGACGTATTAGACCATATTATTGTCGGTGATGATACTTTCACGTCATTGAAAGAAAAAGGCTATATCTGAAAGGAGTAAAAATAGTGAAAACAACTGAAAGCTTGATAAAAACAGAAGTCACTTATGATGATGAAATGAAAAATAAGTATCTTATAAGGAAAGAGTGGGACAAGAACAAGAAAAAAGCACTTGTTATCATGAAAAACGCAGGTCAGGCAGATGAAATTGTGCAAGACCAAACGACGATGTATGTCATTAATAACCTTTCTAAATTGGAATACGGTGTTGTAAATATTGTAAATTTATTTCCATCTATAGAAGGAGAAGAAACTAAAGGATCTGTTATTGGTAATTTGAAATGTATTCAAGAAGTTATCGCAAGAGTAGATGATGTCATTATTGCGGTTGGAAAAGGAGTAGAGACAAACAAGAAAGCAGTTGAAAGGCTTAATATGATTTTAGCCATATTGCTAGATAAGAAAGCAAACATTCTACAAATAGAAGCGAATTTTGGTCGGAAAGGTTTCCATCCTCTTTATCCTGCTCTCAAACATCAGTGGAAATTAGTACCGTTTGACGCTGCCATGTAATGTGAACCAATAATCTTATACTTGAAAGGAGTCACGCCATGTTCGGTATCGAGCTATTGAAAGATTTTATGAAGGAGCAATTTGGTGTAGCAATTGACACAGTGAGATTAGCAGAAGAATCGGTCCAGCTTTATTTGGAAGAACTGGATAAGGAAATCGTTCCCCCTACTGTTCATGATTACCTACCCGACCTAGTTGTTTTTCAGACGTATTCATATTTTGATGATTCAGAGTGGATTATAGGTATTGTCTTAGAAGCAGAAACCAATAATCCACTCTTTTTAGTTTGCTTGAAAGATGGCCGCAGAATCTATCAACAATTACTCTAGTAAACTACTACACTATGCTACCGCCCTATAATGAAAGGAGGTGATGTATTGTGTGGGAAAAAATAATAATACCAGTAATAGTAACGGTTGCTACTGAAATAGTAAAGGAAGTAACAAAGAAAGATTAATAGAGGAGTGAGTTTTACTGAAAATTTATCCATGCCCATGTAATTGCCAATGTCCAAGCTGCACAATAAAAAAAGTCATTGAAATAATCAAAAATTAAGCCATTGGTGCGGTTAATGCATCAATGGCTTTTTTCATGTTAAGGAAAGGCAATAAGAAGCTTACTGATTTTAACTAGGAGATGGGATTGTGAAAATAATCAAAACAATAAACGACATTATTGAAATAAATTCAGATTATCCTTTTCATTTTATGGAGCACTTGAAAGAAGAATTCATGCTATTGTATGAAGCTCTTGGTGATGAGGAAAATCTTTTTGACTTTACTTTACCAGAAGATTTAGCATTTTGTGTGTTCCAGGAAGGTGACGGAGTAAAGAGCGTATGTATACGCCAGTTTGATTTAGAATTTGCAGAAAAGTTTCACGTGGAACAGGTCACATTTTATCGAATTGGAATCAGGTCTAATGATGAGGTGACTATTTACTATTCATTAAAAGGGATGGCTCCTGATGAAGATGAGAATTGGTTGGAAGAACAAGCGGAATTTCGTTAGGAGGACAATACTTTTATGTTTGGGAGAAACAAAAGAATTTTTATGACTCGTGCAGTTGCTAATGAAATGAGTCAAGGTCATCTGCAATTTATTATAGGTTTTATTTATGAACACCAAGAGCAACTGACTGACTACTTTCAGATTTTTGAATTTTACACTGAGAATGACCAACAATGGTTAATTCAACGTCAAGAGAAACCAGATCGAGAGACAACAATTTTTGTAAATTTGAATGACAGTAAGCCCATTACTAGGAAAGTATGGGTAATAGATCAAGTGGATCATATGAGGGTGCTGTTTCCGGAAGATTACTAAAGTTAAGCTCATTTGGGGGATGCAGCGACTCCTAAATGAGCTTTAACTGTAACAATAAATCGCCTTTTTTTCATGACTAAGTCCCCCAGCTCCCCCAACATTTTTTTTGAATGAGCACAGAAAGAAGGAAAATAGACTAATTCAAAACAAAAAAATTTTTTGTTCAAAGTTAAATTGTTTTCCAATGTCCAAAAAGGATCTCTTATTAATAAATTTCTGGGGGAACAGGGGGAAACGAAAATTCCCTTTTTTGACTACATATACGTAAACAAATAAATAAACGTTTACGTATATGTAAATGCAAACAGGAATGGAGTGGAAATTATGAAAAGTCCTAGGGAGCAACTTAAAGAAGCTATTAGAAGAAATGAACTAAAGCTTAAAGAAATGGAATTAAATCAAAAAGAGTCAGACCGAATGGTTAATCAAACTAATGACCAAAAGGTAAGTACCAGGAGAAAAATTATAATAAAAGAGGATTCTAATCTTACTAAAGCTATAATTAAGCAGCCTCTTCCCATACAGGAATCTAATGAACAGTTAATACTATCTGAGGATTTTTTGAGCAGTGCTAGAAAGCCGCCACAAAAGTCTCTTCGATTTGATGAGACCCACAAAAGATTTACAAATTACTTACAGAAAGATTTGTATTCAGCTATACAAAATTTACGAAAAAGCGGTGAAATTGACAGCTTAACTTCCCTAATCAATGATGCCATTTTTGAGTATTTAGCAAATTATTTCTCAAATGAACTGAATAAGAAACAATAATTTTAGCCTATTCTCAATTTCGAGAATAGGCTATTCTACTGACTTGATTTTTTCTTATTTATTGGTTAGTGGAATTTTCTTGATATGTTCCTCAACCCTCTTCAGATATTTAATAGGTGTTAAGATTTGTATCACTCCATTTATGCCAGGGAAAGCATAAATAGGAATTTCAATTAGGTTAAAATATTCTACAATTTCATTTGCTACCAAGTGGACGTACTTTTCATTAACCTTAATTAATATAGGGCTAAATTCATTTCCTATAACTTGCAATTCTGATCTTTCCAGTAAGGAAATAACTTTTTCTTTAGCGTTTTTTATAATAATGTCACTTTCAAATACTATTTTACCAGTACGTCTATCACTCCTTGCCCCTATCTCCTTTAAATCTTTGGAGATTGTGCTTTGCTTTACACTAATGCCATATTTTTTTTCAAGAACGTAAATCAGGTAATCCTGTGAGTCCACGTTTGGGTCCTCTGAAATAATTTCCCTAATAATTTCTTGCCTCTTACTCTTTTTTGTATCCATTTTCTTATCCACCTTTGATTTTTTTATTCCATTGTTTTTAATTGAAAATGATATTCCAAATCGGTTTTAGCTCCGATTTCCATGGGTTAAACGGTGGAATAAAGTTATTCCAATGAAGTTCCACTTTTAAAACCCTTAATGATATTTATTATATCTAACAAGAATTAAATTTGGAATTTATTGTGGAATTTATCACTTTGATTAGGAATATAAACCGTATTTATTTGGAATATAGTTATGGATTATTATGAATGTACAGCAACGAATTAATGCTAAACCATAATTCAAACTTAAGGAGGAAATAAAAATGGTAAATGACCTTACCGAACAAGAACCAATCACTTTAGAAGAGAACGTAATTGATCTTAATAGCTTTAGCTCCTCAAAAAGTAATGGAATTAATTCCAGATATGTTGGGGCAGGTGTTATTACAATTATCAATTCTGAAAGGAATGGAAAAAGAATTATCCTTTCCAAGGAATTGATGGAAGAACTTCTTGAACCAGAGCTCGTGCAAATAGCTTTTAGTAGTAATGAGATTGCTATTGGAGAAGAAATACCTAACAATGATCACCATTTTAATGTGAGAAAAAATGGTGCAAAAGGTGTTATCTATTCGGCTGGTCTTATTCAAGAGATAACAGGTTTGTTCAATTTAGATTTCAGCAATAAAGTATCCGTTACTTTCTATCAGGTAAGGTACTTTACCCAAGGAACGAGTAAAGTAGCAATTATTACCGTTCCTTAAAGCTTGGTTAGCAAATAGGACCTGAAAGTTATGGTCTATTGTAAAAAGATAGAATAATAAATTCTTAGGGGGAAATGAAATGGTTAAACCAACTAAAAGTAAAGAAATTCTTTCAACGACATTTGATCTTGGCTTTGTCTATGCGAACATGGCGGAAGGTGAAGAGCCTGGGGAAATTGTAGAATCTGGTTTTTCAAGAGAAATGAGGGAGAGTAAGAAAACAGGAAAGAGAGCAGAACTTGACATTTTTAATGTCAAAGTAAAGTTCTCTGACGGGAAAGCTAAATCAACGTACCTCATCCATAAGACTATTGTTTCAAGAGCGGAAAATAGCAGATTTATTCAGCTCTTGAAGGAGTTTGATGTTTCCTTTGAAGATGGAAAAATTGATGTTACCGGTATGGTAGGGGAAAAAGTTGTTGCTGTGATTAGAAACAATGAGGATGAGCAGGGATTAACCTACAGCAATATAGAGTCTATTAAGAAGGTAGTAGTTTTGTAGTAATCATTTTATTGTTGAGTTGAAAAATAAATTATATGTAATGAATAGTCCTATATCAAAGCGACTATTCATTACAAAATGGAGGGGAAAAGCTATTGGACCAATATGGTATTGATCAGTTATCTGAGGAACTTTTTGATGAAGATGAATTTGTTGAATTAACACTTAAATCAACTGCTACTCCCCAAGGCATCCAAAATGGAAATTACATTAAGTTGTATCCTTACACTGTTAGAGATAAAAAGATTTTTAGAGAAGTAAAAAATAAGGAAGGAAAAGTAAGTGAAGTTGAAGTTGGGGATGCTACATTAGTAGATTCTGTTGAGAGAGGCCTTGAAAATAGGTTCGTAAGCTTGGTGCTTAAGTTTTACTCATTTGACCGATGGGAATTCGCCACGATTGAAAGAGAAAAGTTCGTAAAATCCGAGCTGAAGTCATTCCTAAAATTAGGAATGGATATAATCGGGAAAAAGGCTGATGATGTTTTTGCCTTCATTGATAAACATGAAAAAGTAGCACCAGTAAGTTACAGCCATAATAAATTGGGATGGTTTATCCATGATGGGGAATTAATATTCCGTCTAAATCAAGCATATCGGAAAGATATCATCCCCATTTCAAAATATAAAGGTCCCCTTCTTATAGAACCTAAGGGGTCAATTACTGTATGGCTTGACGCAGTAAAAAATCATATTATTGGTCATACACCAATGGAGTTTATATTAGCTGCAAGTTTTGCTGCTCCAATTGTAGGACTATTAAATGTTACCGAAATATCAGAAGTTGATTCATTAATGATCAATATGGTGGGTAACACAACAACAGGTAAAACAACTGCAGCCGTAGTTGCAGCATCTCTTTATGGTAGTCCAAGTATTACGAATAACGGATTGATTCAATCCTTTAATGCTACACCAAACGCTTTGCAAAATATTATTTCAGGAAATATGGGAGTTGTTCTTATCTTTGATGAAACTTCAATGAACCCATTAGATAAAAAATCTTCTACATCTTTTATCTATAAGTTAGCACAGAATAAGGATAAAGCTCGCTTAAATCAGGAGGCTGAGTTAAAGAGTACGGCAAGATGGGCAACGGTCATTATGTTTACAGGTGAAGCATCCCTCCTCGAAAATGCCAATGCTAATGAAGGTTTATATGTTCGTCTCTTTGAGTTTAAGAAAGTTCAATGGACAAAAAGTGCGGAACATTCCGATTCATTAAAGGATATTATGTTGAACAACTATGGACACGCTGGAAATAAGTATGTTCAACACTTACTAACAAAAGAACCTGAAGAAATAAAAGGAATTTGGCAGGGCTTTAAAAAGGACCTTGAAAGGCAATTACCAGATTCAAATGTTGTAAGTAGAGTGGGAGGCAAATTTGCTCTTATTCTAACGGGGGCCTATCTAGCTAATGAAGCATTTGGAATTAATCTCTCCCTTGAAAATATTACTGAATTTTTAATTGCACAAGAAGAGGCTTCGATGGGTAAGCGAGGACTTGGAATCAAATTCTACCAGGCTCTATTAGAGTACATTATCCAGAATAAAAGAAACTTTAAATATAAGAATGAAGAGGCTAATCCTAATCAAAAGATATATGGGAAAATTGAAGTTAAAAACGGGAAGTCTCTTTGCTATATATTAAAGGATTCTCTTAAGGAAATTGCCAAGGAACTTGGATTTCCAGATCTTGAAGTATTGTTAGAAGAATTGAAGAAAGAAGGCTTCTTAAAACATGATAAAGACAAAAATCAGACTAAGAAGCAGGTCTTTAGTAAAAATGAAATGGACCTTCGTGAAAAGATACTTCCAAATAAAAAGCCTCCATTAAGAGGCGACTATACTAATTGTATTGTTTACGATGGTGACATTTTTGAGGGTTTTTACACAAGTGAGGAAGATAGAGATAGAAATCTAAAGGAATTTGATCCTAACAATGTTCCTAAGAATCGTAAGGTAAAGCCTAATACCCATAGCGGTAGTAGTATGTTATTTGATGAAGATTGATAGAAATGGAGGATGATACCATGAACTTGGAAATTGCAGTTCAGCATTTCCTTCAGGATCTTAGAAATAAAAATAAAAGCATGGGTACAGTAAATGAGTACCAGAAGGATTTGAATATGTTTTTGTCCTATCTTCAAAAAGAAGGTGTAAACCAAGTAAAAGAGGTTAAGGGAAGCCACATGGCTTCCTACCTTGAAAACTTAATCAAGGTAAGAAACTATAAGCCTTCAAGCCGAAATAGGCAAATGAATACTCTTCGTTCCTTTTTCAAGTTCTGCAAAAAGGCGGGAATTGTAGATGTCAACTATGCTGAGTACCTTGAAAGACTAGAGGAAGGAAAAGTGGACCGAGTGTTTCTAACATCTGAGGAGGTTAAAACCTTGATACAGGCCATTGAACATCCCCTCATAAAATTGGTCATTATTACTCTCTTTTTTACTGGGTCACGAATTAGTGAATGTCTCAATTTGGAATTGGGGGACATAGATTTTGAGCAAAAAATCCTTTTGATTAGGAAGGGTAAGGGTAACAAATCGAGGACACTCCCCTTGCACCCTGATTTAGAGTCTGCTTTAAAGGATTACATTAACCGCTGGAGAGTGGACTGTAATACAAACAAGTTGTTTTTGACAGAAAGATCGGGAAAGCTTTCTGACGTTTACGTCAATCGAGTCCTAAAGGAAACTGTTAAGAAATTGAAGTGGGACAAAAAAATAACCTGCCATGTTCTAAGGCATTCCTTTGCCTCCGCATTGGTTCAAAGAAGCGTTCACATAGTAGCGGTAAAGGAATTGCTTGGTCATGCAAGTTTAAAAACTACAAGCGGCTACGCACACATTCAAAGGGAAAGTGTTGAAGAAGCCATTCAAAGATTGGCACTCTAATTTGTCCCCCAGCTCCCCCACCATTCTGACGGTGAGGGACAGCTTTTTAAATAAATGGATGAAAAACAAACTGATTCTGAACAAGAAAATTTTTGGTTGAAAGTCAGGATGTTTTCCAACTCAAAATATTTCTTACTTCAAAAAAATATTGGGGGAACAGGGGGATTAATAAGAATTTGATTTATATATTATTATTTTGAAAATAAAGAACTTCATAGAGAGGGGAACTTTAAAGTGAATGCAAGTACAACATACAACAAGGACTATGATCTGTTAGTCAGTATCCTAGCAGAAATGGTCGTTTCATATTTTGCTAAAGCTTCTAATGAAGTTGTTGAAAGTGAGAGTAACAACAATGTTAAAGAACCATCAGCTTCAAAGGAGGAAAAGTAAAATGAAAAAAGAAGAACCACAACCAGTAGGAGCTTTGAAAGTCAAAAGATATATTAGGATATCTACAGCTGACGCAGCAAATGACGGTTACAGTATTGATGAACAATTAAAGCTATTAAATGAGTGGTATAAAGCAACCCCTTCTCAAAAGACGAATTCGAAGGGGGTTAATTAAAATGTCAGCTGAACCAATACATCCTTTGATGACTAAAAAAGTTGGTATATATGCTAGGGTGTCTACAACAGAACAAGCCGAAGAAGGTTACAGTATAGATGAACAGTTGAGATTATTGTATGAATGGTGTGAACGGCAGGGTTACGTAGTTCACAAAGAGTATGCCGACCGAGGTATTAGTGGTAAAAATATTGAAAGTCGTCCAGCTTTAAAGCAACTAATTTATGATGCAAAACAAAAAGAGTTTGATATTGTCCTAGTTTGGAAGATGAATAGGCTAGCTCGTGATATTCTTGATTTGTTAAATGTCGTTAAGATCTTTGAGCAAAAGGATATTGCGTTCCGTTCGTATTCTGAACAGTATGAAACAGAGACACCATCAGGGAAGCTACAATTTCACATGATGGCGGCAATAGCTGAATTTGAAAGAGCAAATATTGCTGAAAATGTAAAAATGGGAATGTTGGCTAGAGCTAGGGAAGGTTCCTGGAATGGCGGACAAGTATTAGGTTACGATGTCGTTGAAGTGCCAAACGAAAATAAAAAGCGTAAACCAACTAAGCTTGTAATTAATGAAAAAGAAGCTCAAACGGTTAGACGAATCTTTCACCTTTATTTAGAGGGAAATGGTTACAAATCTATTGCCAATAAACTTAATAAAGAAGGCCATCGAAGTAAAAAGAATAATTTATTTTCAATTAATGCTATAAAAACAATCCTTACCAACCCTGTTTATGCAGGGTATATCCGATACAATGTTCGACGGGATTGGACAGAAAAAAGGAGAAATAACATTAATCCTAATCCAGTAATGCAAAAAGGGCTGCATAAGCCCATTATTACAGAGGATACTTGGAACAAAGCAAAATCAATTTTAGAAAAAAGGAGTGGAAAACCAAATCGAGTGCATAGTGGCGAGTACCCATTAACTGGTCTTTTAAAATGTCCTTCATGTGGGGCGGGTATGGTTCTAGGAAGGACTACTAACCGCAACAAGGATGGCAGTAAAAGAGTTCTGGAATACTATGTTTGTGGTGCTTGGAAAAACAAAGGAACATCTGCCTGTAATTCTAATGGTATTAGAACAGAATATGCTGATTCATATGTATTGGGGCAAATCTCAAAATTTACATCATCTGATACTCTCATAAAGGATGTCGTAAAGAAAATTAATAATAGATATAAAAGCAATTTGGGGCCAATTCAAAAGGAATACCAAGCTCTTAAGAAATCAATTGCTGCTGTAGAAAATAAAAGGGATAGGGTTTTGAGCTTGTTTGAGGAAGGAGTATTGAATAAGGCTGAATTGGTTGACCGCTTATCCAAATTGAACGAAGAAAGGCAAGTTTTAGAAGATCGGATAACTCCATTAGAGAAGCAGCTAGACCAAGGAGGTCATAAAGAAATTTCTTTTAATATGGTAAAAGAAGTTATGACCAACTTTGAAATGAGTTATAAAGCAACAATAACAACGGAACAAAGAAAGCATTTATTGCAATTGCTAATTAGCAAAATCACCATTTCAGATAGGAGGAAAATTGATACAATCGAAATTCAGTTGAATAATCAAGTTGTAGAGCGGTTCACTAACAAAGGAGAAGAGAAATTGTCTGATGATGATTTCTCTTCTCCTTTTTGTATTTTTATTAATGTCAATTGAAAGGACAAAGGAAAACACCTTAAGTCCATAGAATTAATTAATCAATTAAAATAGAAAGTCCGTATAATAAGGCTTAAAATAAGCAATTTTTGGGGGAGAAATAATGTTATTTGGGGGATTAAGAAGAAGTTATTATACCTATAAAAATATAACTGAAACTAATCCTATTTTAAAGAAGGGTGCAGTTGTTTGGTGTGACCTTGGGTTTGGGGTCTGTGAACATACAGGAGTTTATTTAGGAAATGGATTGATTATGGAGTTTGCTGGATACAAAAAAGGTCTAATAAGACCAGTTGATTTTAAGGGTTTTACTAGGTATGGGCATTTCAGATCAGGTACGGCAATATATGCAATTACTGACAGCAAGGGTAATGTTCTAGCTGATGAGACATTTGCAGATAGGGCATGGAGAGAGTTATTATATCCCAGTAAAAATAGAAGGTACAATTTGTTAACAGAGAATTGCCATATGTTTACTGCTGGATGTATTACAGGAGATTTTGATAATGGATGCATAGGATTTACATTGGTAGAAATGGAAATGCAAACTTACTTTTCTACCCTCACCTCTTCAAGAAGAGTTTGGTAATGAGAGCAGGTTTATAATTACTCCCCTTAAACACTGATTAAAAGCAGCATGGTTTTCAAATTTTTAAGAATAAGAGAAGTCATTACTATTAGGTGATTTCTCTTATTCTTTTTTCATTTAATCAAAAGGTGTGAAAATTATGTAAAAAGTTGTAGGTAAAAAGAAGGAACTATTTGGTTTTTTGTCGAAATTTTGTAATTAACAAGAATTTACAACAGAGGAGAAAATAACATGATACCGAAGACAATTAGTGAGTTAGACCGTATTAGGGAAGAGTGTAAATCCATGGTCAATAAAAGAGCATCGGCATCTGCAGCTGCAGCGGTAGTACCTGTTCCTGGGGTTGATGTAGGGGCAGACGTAGCAATAATGATGGAGCTACTACCTGCAATAAATAGAAAATTTGGATTGTCTCCCGAACAAATCGATCAATTAGATTCAGCAATTAAGGGGCAAATTCTAGTGATTATTTCATCACTAGGTAGCAAGTTAGTAGGAAAATTTATTACAAAAGAGACGGTTGTACTTCTTTTAAAAAAGGTTGGTACTCGTGTAGCTGTTAAATCAGTAACAAAATTTATACCATTTGTTGGACAAGCGGTTTCAGCAGGTATTAGTTTTGGTGCTATGAAATATCTTGGAAATTCACACATAGATGAGTGTTATGAAGTATGCAAACGTATAATTCAAAGGAACCAACATGAATCAGCTTAAAAAGCCCTTAAATAATTCAAACTCTTAGGTTTGTTGGCTTAAGAGTTTTTTATATTAGTATTGTCTAATTGGTAAAATATCAAATCCCAAATTCTGATACTGGTATGATAATTATTCCAAGGAAGGCCTTTAATATTATATTGATGTAAAGAGGAGAAAAAGTAATGAAGAAATCGTATTTAACGTTAATCTTGATTTTATTAATAGGTATTTTAACAGCGTGTGGTAGTGATGAAACAGCAAAAGGATCAACTGCAAAGGATGCATCTAAAGCTCCTAAAAGTTTAGGGTTAGATCATGAAGAAAAATTAGTTGTCCAATATTATGAAGTTACATCATCTAAGGATGAAAAAAAGGTAGAAAACTTCCTTAATGAAAATATATTTAGTTCTTTCGCTCCTATTACCTTTAAGGCATGGAAGCAAAAGCTTAATTCTAATGAGATTAAAAAGCAAGATTCTGAAATTATAAAGAGTGCACAAATAGATGATTATAACGACGAATTCAAACAAGCAAAAGGTGTTATGGCTAATCTGAAATATGATAATGGACAATCGAAAGAGGTCATAATAGTTTTTGTTAAAGAAGATGATAAATATAAAATTTTACATGAACTTGAGGAAGGTAATGAGGATTTTAATAATTTATTACCTGCTTTTGGAGAAGAAAAAAGAGCTGTAAAAAATGAAGAAACAGGACAGCAGGATGCTTCAGGGTTAGCAGATGAATCTGGACAGAATGAAGCTAGCATGGATAAAGTATCTGACCAAGTAAAGTCAGGAGGTAATTCAAACACTTCTCAGCCGCCAGTATTCGTGGAGCAGGATCTAAGAGGAGCTTGGCACTGGCAGGATGGTGACGACTTCTACATGATAATCAGGGATGACCTCACCTACTCCTACATTGAGAAGGGATCGTCGTTTGTCTCTGAGGGAATGTACAGGGTAGAGAAACAAGGTGACAAATTTGAGGTTAGAGTCACCTATACAACTGGGGAGAATGACAGCATAATGATGCTCCAGCTAACTGACCAAAATCAATTGGTTGGTGAAGAGGACGGATACAGCTGGAGGGCTGAAAGAATGAGTCTTTCCGAAGCAGAAAGAGTTTTAGCTGGATTGATGGACTAAACTAATACCTTATAAAGGGGGAGACTTATCTCTCCCTTTATAAATGAAACTAAAAACCGCATTTACATGGGTACGTTTGAGCAGACCTAGAAATGATGGCTCACCCTCTTACATTTAGCTTAACCAAAGCAGAACCCTATAATTAATTAACATATTTCATAAGGTTCTTTATTACACTCTTTTTGAATGTATTAATTTAAAGGAGCAAATACATGATTAATTTGATAGAGCCTCTACCCCCTTTAAAGGTGGCTCGGGCAAAGTTTCTTTTAAAGAGAGCAATTCGTTATCAAGCAGAGTTATCTCAAACACCACTTGCACATGAAGTAATAGATAGAGCTACCCCTATTGTGTGGTTTGGAAATATTACACCTAATAATTGGGTTACAATTGCAACAAATCCCTCATCAAAGGAATTTCTTGATACAGATGGAACATTGTTATTAGGTAATAAATCACGCTTTTATGTGAGAGAAAAGGGAGTATCGTTAGAAGATTATGCAAAAGACGATAAACAATTAGAATCAACAATAGAAATGTATAATTCTTATTTTGAAAGAGATACAGCTTATCGTAGCTGGTTTGGTAAAAAAAATGGAGCTAAATTGGAAGGCTTTCTAAATGGAATGGGGGGTTCTTTATATTTAACTCATACCAGGAAAAGAGTTGTACATACGGATTTTTTCCCTATTCCTACTAGAAGTCAAATGAGTAGGTTAAGCTCAAAAAATAACCTTCTTGAATCGCAATTTGCAAATGATTTCATTCGAGAAACATTAGATTTTCTAAGTCCCTCATTGATTATTGTGTTAGGAAAAGAGCACTGTTCTAGGCTCTCATTAGAAAAGGAATATAGCTTTGAGAAGATAAAATCAATAAAAGACTATCCAGATGCTCAATATCAAATTGGTTTTTATCATAAAATAGGAGTCCCTGTTGTTGGTCTACACTTTAAACCATCGGAGCAATTTATTGGTCTAGGGGGAAACAAGGTTGATTCCAATGGAAAAGGTCATGGGGAGTATGCAAAAAGGCAATCATTAGTCCATATGGGTGAAGAAATTATGAAAGATTTAATAAAGCTATTTCCTTCTTCTTCATTTTAGTTGTTGAAATGTGATGTGTATAAATTCTCATCAAATTAGTGTTGCGGCAGTAAATTATATCAGCATTATATTACTGAAGTAACAATAAAACTACTATCTTAGGAGTGAAAGAATTGAACATCTTTCAGTATCAGGGCCAAGAGGAAGACCATTACACACACATTTTAATGTGCATCTTAGATTATAAAAGCCAATTAATTTTACCTCAGTTTATTGAGGGATTAATACCGCAGGAATCAAATGATTTCCAATACTCTTCATTGTCAATACACACAAGAGCGAAATTTTGTCCTCAATCACCTAAAAAATATGAATATGTTATTGGCATTGCCCCGTATAAAAGTGGTTTAACCCATTCGGAATTAGAGGATAATTCCGGCTCAATACCAGATGCATGGATTTGTGGGAAAAATTTCAATTTGCTTTTTGAGTTCAAAATAAGAGGAGTTTTGGATGAAGGACAGATTTCAGCACATAAAAGATTGGTAAATAAGGAAGATGTTCAAGTTATTCGCCTTACTTGGGATATTGTTATGGCTAGTTTAGCGGAAATTGAAACAGATGATGACGTTCTTAATTATTTATTACACAACTTTTTAATATTAAAAGATAAATTTAAGTCTAAGAGGCGTTCATCAGGAATGCCTAAAGAAATAATTAGTCATATAAATAAGAGTGATGAACTTCATTTTGTTATAACAGGTAGTAAAACAAATAAACCTTATAAAGTTGAGAAAATCTATGGAGATGAAATTGAGTTATTAAAAGATGGCTTAACGGGTATAACTGTTGCAAGGGAATTTATTGCTCAATATGTAAATCAAAATAAAGAAGCACTTCCTTTTGATTATATAGGTGATGCAACGGTGATAAATGATTTTTGTGTTGCTCCTGGTAGAGCTGAGAAAAAGAATATGTGGAATCAATGGAGATTGGGTTCCTTTTTAAATAAATAGTATTAGATGGGCGAAATGATTTCAAATATGCTACATAGCAGAATTAACGCCTTGGTCTCCTTCTTGAGTGACTTTTAACAGGGCGTCCATTACGAAAATGTCCTCTCACATGAACTGGACCACTATTTGTTGGACCTATGATAACTGCAAAAATTCCTGTAAAGATACAACCAATTAATAATAAAAGTAACAATATAAATAATATATCGTAAAGACATATGATGATATTTGTAAATA
This sequence comes from Neobacillus sp. MER 74, assembly GCF_023714155.1. Lineage (NCBI taxonomy): Bacteria > Bacillati > Bacillota > Bacilli > Caryophanales > Bacillaceae > Neobacillus > Neobacillus sp. MER 74. The sequence continues at coordinate 263,363 of NZ_JAMAUV010000006.1, read as the reverse complement.
ATAAAGTGACAAAAAGCATCAGGACAATCTGTGCAAAAATTGTATTTTGTTCAGGTAATATGTTGATTATCTTAATGGAAATAATTATTGAGGAGAATAGCCCAAAAAGAGTAACTACAATGGTGATTATTAAAAAATAAGATTCACTAGAACCAGTTGTTAAGATATCATAGGCATTTTTTAAAGTAGGCTCAATGTCAGAAAAATGTCTTATTTTAAATGGTGAAAGTAATTTTGTGCCAATATATGTACAAACTGTACTAAGAGTATACCAGAAAAAAAGATTTACAAAATTCAATTTTATCCCCCCTGCATTCAATATATTCAGGATTATGATAAAATTGTCCTACCTTTAAAATTAAACTAAAGAACCGAAAACCTCATTTAGATGCGTAACGGTGAACCGTATCATAAGTAAATGAGGTTTTGGTAAATTGGCAAAAAATAATCCAAGGATTCTATACCATTTCTTCTTTTTCCAACAGGGTTGGGTCATCGACAATCGCCCTTGATGACCTTTTCTTGTTTTTTTAATTGGTGCGAGAACTGTCACTGTGGTTTTTCTAAAGAAACAAGTTTGCATTAAATCGATCTTTTCGGTATGGGTCATAAAAACCATCTGTTAGGACCCAATCAGAAAAGTCGTCTTTTTTATACAAGTTATTTTCTGGCCTGTGTGAACGCATAGGGAGATCACCAATGAAGATAGCTTTTTTTGCTACGCGTTTTAATTCGCTGATTGCTTGTTGGGCGTATTCATCCGAATCAAAGTACATAAATACACCATAATAAATTATTTTATCAAAGCTTTTATCCTTGAAAATTATATAAATTAGTTTGAGGGTAACTTATGAAACGTTGGTAGAAAAGAGGAAAGTTCAAATAAAGCACAAGAATGAATAGTTTCGAAGAGGAAATCTAATATCTTAAAAAATTTAGAAAATACTCTATTTTTATTATGATGACTGTTGACCGTCGACAAAAAATGTATTATATTAAATTCAGTTAATTGAAATCGGTTTCAAATTGATTTTATAGAAAGGAGTCGTTTTGTGGTTATAATAGAACAAAATCCTGGATGCAACAAACGAAGCTAGGAGGTAAAAGGAGATTTGAAACAAAGAGTTTAATTGAACATTGATTTCGATGAGAGAGTACTTGATGCTTCCAACAATAGTCAACGAATCTCCTTAACTGGCATAATTAGCAGCGGGAAAGTTACTTACCTAAGGAATTGCGGATTTAAGGGGAATGTTCGAAAAGTAATTCTTATAAAAGAACCTCAACTATCTTTGATGCTTTAGCAGGGAAAAGGCAGAAAGAGAAACGCAAAATCATATTGAAAATGATTTACAAACACTCAAATCATTATTCAACACAGGGGGCAACATTTTATGGCAAAACCTTTACTGGCACAGTCCAATTCACAACCGGCTATTCAGCCACAAAAACCGCAGGGTGCATATAAAACATTATTTGGATCCTGGTTGGGATGGCTTTTTGATGCACTTGACGCAGGTATTTTTGGATTTGTTATTTTGGCAATTTCTGCATCATTTAAAGTAGATATTAGTGCTGTCGTTGGTACTGTTGCCTGGTTCCTTTTAGCGACAGGGATTGGCGGATACTTCCTAGGTAATATCTCTGACCATATTGGAAGAAAGAAAACGCTTTTGATTTCGGTTTTGGCTTACGGAATTGGAACATTCCTTTGTGGTTTAGCTGATAGCGTTGTACAGTTAAATATTTATCGTTTTATCGTTGGTATTGCTGTCGGTGGACTTTGGTCCGCAGCTGCAGCGCTGATTTCGGAGGTTTGGGCGCCTGAGAAACGTGCAAAGGCAATCTCCTTCATGCAAACGGGCTGGGCAGGTGGAAACCTTTTAGCCGCCATTTTCGCTTGGTCCATTTTAAATCCAACAGATCCTGAATCATGGAGAAATCTTTTCATGATTGCCAGTTTTCCGGCCTTTGCTACGGTATTGTATATTGCTTTCTTTGTAAAAGAATCTCCAGTTTGGATTGCAAACCGCGACTTTATCAAGAACAATGCAAATAAAGCCAGTCTCGGAACAATTTTTAAACCTGAATTCTTAAAAATTACTTTACTTGCACTTGCTGTTTCTGTTCTTGGAATGTTGGGATATTGGATTATTTTCACATTTGTCCCTACATATCTTCAAAAAGTGCTGGGTATTCGTATCGATATGGCTCCTGTTTTCCTGATTTGGACTGGTGTCGGGGCAATGATTGGGTATATTGTATACGGTTACATGGCTGATAAAATCGGCCGCAGGAAATCGTTTATGTTCTTTTTCCTGGGAATGACAGTAATCGTGCCAGTCTTCACGTATGTATCAAGCCACATGCCGTTAACTGATGGAAAGTTGATTTTAACTGGTTCAAACGTTATGATTCTGGGATTTATCTCAGCATTGCTTGGTTTCTTTACAGGCTACTTCAGCGGCTTTGGGGCTTGGTATTCTGAGTTATTCCCAACAAGTATTCGCTCAACCGCAGCAGGCTTCTGTTTTAACTTTGGACGAGTGGGAGCTATTGCGGGAATTGTGATTATTCCTAAGCTCCTTGCGGGGGGACTCTCCTATCCTGTTGTTATTACAACCGCAGCACTTTCTTACTTTGCCGCTGCCTTCCTTGTTTTGGCTATACCGGAAACAAAAGGTGTACAGCTGACAAGCGGAAATTAATAAAATTTGCAGTTGACAATACTTCTCTTCCTGAGCGAAAATGTACGAGGAGAAGTATTGTAAATTTAACCTCTTAAATGAGCTTAAAGATCTGCCTGTGGCAGTCAAAAAATCGGATGCACTGACATTTGTTGTGGGAATGTATCCGAAATTTTATTATCGTCGACGGTCGACAGTCAACGATGTACAACGGAAATTTGTTATGAAAGATGCTTTTGCATCTCTAATTTAAATACAACGAGTTTAGGAGATGACTGTGATGGGAAGAAGAGCACTTGAAGGATTAAAAGTGTTGGAAATGGGTCAGTTGATTGCGGGGCCATTTGCTTCTCGTTTATTAGCCGAGTTCGGCGCAGATGTAGTCAAGGTGGAGGCACCGGCAAAAGGAGATCCAATCCGTACATGGCGTGTCGTTGAAAACGGCACAAGCCTATGGTGGTATGTCCAATCCAGAAATAAAAAATCCATTACAATTGATCTTAGACAAGAGGAAGGGCAAGCACTTATTCGTAGCTTAGTAAAAGAGATTGATATTTTAATAGAAAACTTCCGTCCCGGAACAATGGAAAAATGGGGCCTGAGCTACGAGGAGTTAAAGGAAATTAATCCACGATTAATTATGATCCGGGTTTCCGGATATGGCCAGGATGGACCATATCGTGATAATCCGGGATTTGGTTCCATTGGGGAAGCGATGGGTGGACTCCGCTACATAACAGGTTATCCTGACCGCCCGCCAACCCGTGTTGGAATAAGTATTGGAGATTCATTATCTGCCCTTTACGCTGTAATCGGAGCATTAATGGCTGTTTATCACCGCGATGTAAATAGAACTAATGAAGGACAGGTGATTGATGTTGCCCTTTATGAATCTGTTTTCAGTTTAATGGAAAGTACCATTCCAGAATTTGATCGTGCAGGAGTCATTAGAGAAAGAACAGGAAGTACATTGCCTGGAATTACTCCATCCAACACCTATAAGTGTGCAGATGGAAAGTATGTGGTAATCGGCGCCAATGGTGATGCAATTTTTAAAAGATTGATGAATGCTTTGGGACGCGAAGATATTGCGGAAGATCCACGCTACGAAAATAATGCCAAGCGTTCGGAGCACGCGGAATACCTTGATGGAATTATTGAAGATTGGACAAAGTCCTTGCCATTTGAGGAAGTTTTCAAATTCCTGGATAACGCGAAGGTGCCGGCCGGATCAATTTACTCTGTTGAGGATATTTTGAATGACCCACACTACCAAGCTCGGCAAATGATTCAGGAAGTAGCCGTTGAGGGCCTGGGAAAATTAAAAATGCCAGGGATTGTTCCAAAAATGAGTGCTACCCCTGGGGAAATCGAATGGGCGGGTCCTAAGCTTGGGCAGCATACGGAGGATGTATTGAGAGGGAAACTCGGCTTAACAAAGGAGCAGATTCAAGGTCTAAAAGACAACGGGATTATTTAAAGAAAGGGCTGAATTGGGATGGGGATGACGATAGCTGAAAAAATACTTGCCAAAGCTTCTGGTCAGTCTGGTGTTAAGGCGGGGGATATTGTATGGGCACAGGTTGATATTGCCCTTATGCATGATTTATTGGGACCATGGCTCGTAGACGGCGGATTTAAGCGTTTGGGTGGAAAATTGCATGATAAAGAAAAGGTAGTCGTTGTATCCGATCATTGCACACCGCCGGCAACCGTCCAGCAGGCAAATATTTTAAAATACACCCGTGATTGGGCTCGGGAGCATGATCTTTCGTATTATTATGAGTTCGAAGGGCCATGTCATCAGGTTATTGCAGAACACGGACATGTCCGTCCCGGCAGAGTGATTTTAGGTACGGATTCCCATACTTGCATGGCTGGAGGTCTTGGAGCATTTGCAACTGGGATTGGTTCAACCGAAATGATCGGAGTTTTATTAACCGGGGAAACATGGTTAAAAGTTCCTGAAACCATCAAGATTGTATGGGACGGTGAGCTGCCTGAAGGTGTCTATGCCAAAGATATGGTTTTAAAAACAATAAAGGACCTTGGCCATGCGGGTGCTACCTATCAGGCTATTGAGTTTTCAGGTACCGCTATTCGAAATCTTTCCATTGATGAGCGTCTTGTATTATCCAATATGGCAGTGGAAGCTGGTGCAAAAGCAGGTTTAATTGAACCGGATGAAAAAGTGATCGAATACCTGAAATTAAAAGGTGTAACGGATGATATTGAACTGATTGCAAGTGACGAAGATGCGGAATATGTTCGTACGATCCATTACAATGCGTCAGAGTTGGAGCCGCAAGTTGCTTGCCCTCATGAAGTGGATAATGTTCATCCTATTAGCGCGGTTGAAGGAATTAAGGTTGACCAAGTCTATCTTGGTTCATGCACAAATGGAAGATTAAGTGATTTAAGAATTGCTGCTCAAATATTAAAAGGAAAAAAAATCGCTAAAGGGATCCGCTGTTTGGTTGTGCCGGCATCCCAATATATTTGGTCGCAGGCAAGCAAAGAGGGACTGTTGAATATTTTTTCCGAAGCGGGTTGTGTGGTTAATATGCCTTCATGTGGTGCATGTGGTGGATTTACCAGTGGTGTTATTGGAGATGGTGAAGTCGTCATGTCATCATCGAATCGAAACTTCAGGGGAAGAATGGGCAGTCCAAAAGGCGAGGTTTACCTGGGCTCTCCTGCATCCGTTGCAGCAACAGCGCTGGAGGGAAAAATAACAGATCCAAAAAAATATTTATTGAAGGGAGTCATGTAAATGTCTTTCATCATCAGAGGACGTGTATGGAAGTATGGTGACAATATTAACACAGACATCATCTCTCCTGGACAATATATGAGCCTGTCGGTCGAAAAGCAGGCTGAGCATGCCATGGAAGCGATCGACCCGACTTTCCATGAAAAGGTTCAGCCAGGTGATATTATAGTAGCGGGAAATAACTTTGGTTCCGGATCAAGCCGTGAAACCGCGCAAATGGTGTTAAAGCACCATCAGATCGGGGCCATTGTCGCGAACTCCTTTGCACGGATTTTTTACCGCAACTCCATTAATGTAGGTCTGCCTGTAGTGGAGATGTCCGATACCTCCATCATTCAGGAGGGTGACGAAATTGAGATTGATTTGCTTGCTGGCAAAATTATTAATTATACGCAGCAAGCTGAATATAAAGGAACAAAGCTGCCTGAGCATTTAATTGAGATGGTAAAGATTGGTGGATTGGAACCCTATTTAGCAAAGAAACTGGGAATCTCTTAATTTTTTAAATAAAGGAGGGCTATAAAAGTGAATCTTCCCAACAAAGTTGAAATAATCGAAGTAGGGCCAAGGGATGGAATTCAAAACGAATCCACTTTTATCTCTACTGAAAATAAGATTGAACTGATCAATGCCTTGAATAAAACAGGGATTAAAAGAATGGAAGCCACTTCTTTTGTTCATCCGAAATATGTTCCGCAAATGAAGGATGCAAAGGAAGTACTTGAGGGGATCGACCGGGACCCTTCCATTCAATATATGGCCCTGATTCCGAATGAAAAAGGTTGCGACCGGGCTATGGAAAGTGGAATCAAAGCACTTTCGCTTGTGGTAGGCGCCAGTGACAGCTTTAATTTAAAAAATGTAAAAATGACGAGAGAACAGTCAATCCAAAGTTTTGAAACTGTAATCAAAAAGGCAAAAGAACAAGATATCTTTATTCGATATAATATCGCCACCTCTTTTTGGTGTCCATTTGAAGGAAAAGTAGATTCAGATTTGGTCCTTGATCTTGTGGAAAAGGCAGAGAACCTCGGGGTGGATGAAATTGTTCTCTGTGATACGATTGGTCGAGCAAATCCGGCGCAGGTTTTTGATTTATTTGAAAAAGTTATGTCTTTACAAACAACAGCAATGATTACGGCTCATTTCCATGATACATATGGCATGGCCTTATCCAATGTAGTTGCTGCATTGCAAACGGGAGTAACCCGCTTTGACGCTTCAATCGGCGGTCTTGGGGGCTGTCCATTTGCACCTGGTGCAGCTGGAAATTCGTCGACTGAGGATATTGTTTTTATGCTTCATGAAATGGGAATTGAAACCGGAATTGATCTAAAACAGCTTCTGGCTTGTGTCGAAATGGTCAAGCCGTTAACCAATCGGAATTTAACAGGTCATCTTCATAAGGTTTAGGGATGCAAACTTTAATTTAACTACTAGGGGGAAACAACAATGTCAACAAATTATCGTGTAGGTTTAATCGTACCAAGTTCAAATACAACAATGGAAACTGAAATTCCAGCCATGCTTCAAGCAAGACAGCAGCTAAACCCTGAAGAAACATTTACTTTCCATTCTTCAAGAATGCGGATGATGCATGTGAACCCTGAAGAATTGAAAAAGATGGATGTGGATAGTGTACGTTGTGCCGTAGAGCTATCCGATGCTCGTTGTGATGTACTTGCTTACGCATGTTTAATTGCGATCATGTGTCAGGGCCCGGGCTACCACCAAATTTCAGAAGAAAAGCTTGGTAATGCAACGGACGAAAATGGAGCACGTACTCCAATTGTCAGCAGCGCAGGGGCTCTTATTGAAGGAATCCAAACAATAGGCGCAAAGAAGGTTTCCATTATTACGCCATACATGAAGCCTTTAACCAATATGGTGATTGAGTATTTGAATACAGCTGGCATTGAAGTCATTGATTCTATCAGTCTTGAAGTTCCGGATAACTTAGAGGTAGGAAGATTGAATCCAATGAACCTTATTGAGCATGCTGACCGCCTCAACATTGAAGGAGCAGATGCGGTTGTATTATCGGCATGTGTTCAAATGCCTTCACTTCCTGCCATTCAAAAGGTACAGGACCGCCTGGGGCTTCCAGTTCTATCGGCTGCCACTTCGACTGTTTATAAAATTTTGAAGGGATTAAACTTAAAAACAGAGGTGCCTAATGCTGGTCACTTACTGTCCGGTAAGTTTTAAGTCCAAGAATCGATCTGAAAAAAGGCGGCATAATCGAAGCCGCCTTTTTAATCTAAAAGATTTAACGGAAGGAATCAAGGTCCTGAACAAAGTGGCAGAATTAGATGGAGGCTTTGAGTTTGAATTTACCCATTTTCCATGGGGATGTGGGTATTATACCCAGTATGGGAAAATGATGGATGAGGACGGACTCGAGCAGTTAAAAGACTTTGATGCCATATACTTGGGAGCCGTAGGTTATCCTGGTGTACCGGACCATATCTCGTTATGGGATCTTTTATTAAAAATTCGCAAAGGCTTCGATCAGTATGTGAATCTTCGTCCAATTAAGCTGTTGAATGGTGCGCCTTGCCCACTCAAGGATGTTTCCCGTGATCAGATCGACATGCTGGTTATCAGGGAAAACAGCGAAGGTGAATATGCAGGTCAGGTGATTGGCTTTTTAAAGGGAAGCCCCATGAAGTGGTGTTGCAAACAGGTATTTTTTCCAGAAACGGTGTGGAGAGAATCATCCGTTATGCCTATGAAGAAGCGCGAAAGCAAGGCAAATCACTTACCAGTATCAGCAAAGGGAATGCGCTGAATTACTCCATGGTTTTTTGGGATCAGGTATTTGAAGAAGTGGGAGAAGAATATCCGGATGTTAAAACCTATTCTTACTTAGTGGACGCAGCGGCTATGTTTTTTGTTAAACAGCCATGGCGTTTTGAAATTGTGGTTACTTCCAATTTATTCGGGGATATTATTACCGACTTGGGAGCTGCTATTGCCGGAGGTCTAGGCCTGGCTGCCGGGGCAAATATTAATCCAACTTTGGAGTTTCCATCGATGTTTGAGCCCATTCACGGATCTGCACCTGATATTGCCGGAAAAAATATTGCAAATCCTTTGGCATCTATTTGGTCTGCAAGCCAAATACTGGATTTCTTTGGCCATGATGATTGGGGGAAAGAGGTTCTTAACTCGATTGAACAGGTTATGACAGAAGGCAAAGTCCTTACCCCCGATATGGGCGGTAATTCAACAACACAGGATGTAGGACAAGCAGTTGCAGGAAGTTTACGAAATCCGCAAGCTTTGAAAATCAACGAATAGAAGGGAATATCCGAACACTTTTTGGGATAAGGGAAATGATAAATTCTTAACCGGTTTTCGGAACAGGGAGTATCGAATGGCACTCCCTTTCGTTATTTTTAATGTTTAAAACGACCGTTTAAAAGTCGGTTGACTGTCTACATTGACTATGATACATTAAACTCAATTCGGGGATAAATTACGATAAGCTGGGAGGTGTGTGATACGATGATGCAGGTAATAAAAAGTGATCCGCTTCATCTCCAACTATATGCTGCTATTAAAAAGCGTTTGGTGCAAGGGGAATATGAACCAGGTGAGCGGATAGTGGAAACCAGGTTGGCAGAGAGCTTCCAAATCAGCCGTGCTCCAGTAAGGGAAGCGATTCGAATGCTGATACAAGATGGTTTATTAGAGCAAAGAGGAAAGAGTATCCGGGTTTATCAGCCAAACTATCAAGAAATTTTGAACTTGTTTCTCTGCAGACAAAATTTAGAGTCTTTAGCTGCACGTTTAGCCGCAGAGAGAGCAAGCGAAGAACAGAAAGAAGCTTTATTAGAAACCATTCGTCTTACACGCGATGCTTGGGCTAAACAAGATGAGGATGCTGTATTTGAGTTGAATACCAGGTTCCATCATATTATTGCCAAAGCAGCTGTAAATGATCCTTTGTTACATTTAATCAATACGATAGACGCAAAAGTGATGTATGCCAGAAATGTCATTTTTAAAGATTTAATTCAAAATATCCGTTTTATTGATCAGCATGAAAGCATTGTCAGGGCCATTATTCAACAGAATCCAAATCTGGCCGAAGCAGAAATGAAAAATCATCTGCAACATGATATCGAAGTGTATAAAAAAGCACATCCTCATATTTAAAAGAAAACCACGTCAGCGAATAATGGAAAAATAGGCCATGTACACTTTTTTATAAAAGGCTCTGTTGTAACTGAATGTTGATTTCACTGTATTTGTGAAAAATAAACAGTAAAATTCCGTTTAAATTGGGAAATATCCATATTTACTTAAAAATAAAGGAAGTTTTTCCGTTTATATTACCAATCTTTGGATTTTATCTTATTTAGAGCAGTTAATCGGAATATCTACGCGTATTCCTGCTTCTTAAGATTCCTCTTTATACATTAGCCGGAAATTCTCCGCCTATGAATTCTCATACCAACACGAAAATCAACAATGAATAATAACAGGACTTCTTATTTAAATGACGTGTCTTTTAAAGCATACTTTTTGTTATCTAACCTCATTCTGATGCATTACAGGGAACCTTATCATAAGTAAATGAGGTTTTTTGTTTTTTAAATTTTTGGTTGTTATTAAGATAAAGTTTCAACGTTATGGATAGCCTTTTGTAACAATAGAGGTGTTATCCTTAATTGAGTTACTAATGATTGTTAAAATAAGCGGAGGTTTTCCGGTTAAATGCAAAATAGAGCTCGTTCTTGAGCAAAATAAGCGGAAACTTTCCGGCTAAGCAAATCAAAATGACCGATTTTCACGTTTTTTGAGTCAATAAGCGGAATTTCTCCGTCTATTTTAGCCACTTTTAGCGCTATTTCATAATTAAGAGGAATTTCTCCGCTTATTTTTTAAACCATGCTGATTCCCTCATCTTTTACTATCAATTCCCTATTATTTCCCCATTTTCAGGTACTAAAATTTTATCCTCTAAGTGGTTCTGTCGTATATAGTCCCTTACCTCTTCTCGCTTTAATAAGCAATGATTCCAAGATTCCATATGGGAAATGATTAGACGAGTATGTGGTGATGCTTTTGTTATTTTTTCAATATCGGCAAGTCCCATTGTGATTGGCTGTCCTTCCAAGAAACGGGCTTCTCCCGCAAAAACAATTGCGGAATGAGGAGAAAAATGTTTAAAGTAGTGTTCAATATCCGAATTCCATACACTGTCTCCAATAATATATAAAGTTGGCTCATCCTTTGCCCTTAAAATAAATCCAGAAACGGGCCCCATTGCATCCGCAAGTTGATCATGGCCGTGTCTTCCTTCTGTTCGAATTAGCTCAATCCCCTGCCAAATCAATTCCTTACTTATTGCTATTGTCTGTTCAAATCCTTTTTCTTTCATTAATAGCTCATCTGCCGGCTGACAAAATAACGGTAAATTCTTAGGTAAATATGAAATAGCCCGGTCATCCAAATGATCACGGTGCGAGTGTGTAACAATAATAGCATCAATATCTACTAGTCTCTCGAGGTCAACTGGCAGTGAAGATAAAGGGTTGTTTAGATGCTGGTTAGGGGCATTAGGAACAGGTGCAAGTGTTCCTTGCTCGCTAAACATAGGGTCTAAAAGGAATTTTAGACCTTTATATGAAATAAGATGTGTTGCATGGCGTATTAATTGAATTTGCATAGATTTTTCCTCCTCGTAAGTTTGTTCTCTAAATTATTGTATTCCTTCCACAATCTTACTAACAGTATTTGGTGAAAGGGATAACTGAACTTTTATTTCAGCATGAAAAAGATTTAGCTATAATAAAATTGGGAATAAATACTCTTTTGAGGGGGAATGGGTATGGATGAAATCGACCTTCAAATTCTCAAATTATTAAAAGAAAACTCTCGTAGACAATGGAAGGAAATTGGAGAGTTGATACATATGACAGGCCAGGCGGTAGGCAATAGAATTCGCAGGATGGAAGAGGAAAGAATTATTGAGCAGTACACCATTTCAGTTAATGAATTAAAGATTGGAAAGAGTATTCAGGCATTTATAATGGTCTTTTTAAAATCCAACCGTCATCTTGAATTTCAAAATTACCTAAAGGAAAATTCAGATATAACAGAAGTCCACCGTATAAGTGGTGAAGGCTGCTATATGATTAAAGCAAGCATTTCAGATCAAGTGGCTTTAAATAAGACACTGGATGATATACTCAAATATGCTAACTACAGAATTAATATTTCTATTGGAAAAATAAAATAAAAGACGAATAGAGGAGTCTTTAATTCGCTCTGTATTTAAACAGTGGTTTAGGCCTATAGGTAAAAAACTGCCCCTTAAACAGGTGTGATGAACGGTATTAAATTGAGGAAAAAGTTGGAGGGGAATAATTGTTCTATTGTTTTACATAGGTAACACCCAAAACTTCTATCATAAAGAAAAACACATTGAATGGGGGATTCAATGTGTTTTTCAACAGCTTCTTAAATGAAAAAGTTTTTTACTCAGGCTTAACAGCTATAAATTCCTCAATAGTTTCAGGGGTGTTTTTCCCTTCTTTTCCTTGGAAAAGGTCGATATTAACGGTCACATCCATACAGCCAAGGTATGTTCCATCTTTATCACGTACCGCCATAAATTTTTGGTAAATTTGGCCCTTTTCTTCACCAGAGCGTTTTGGAAACCAAAATTCCCATTCGTCGCGTGCTCCTGAGCGAAAATCATTCAACAATTTTTCAACGTGATGATCCACTTTTGGGTGAAGCTCAAGCACAGGGCGACCAATTGCTTCTTTACGACGACCATGGACACGGTTTGGATTATTTGAATACCAGCGGAAAATATCGTTAGCATCGCAAAAACCCATTTCAAATGGTAAAAGGTTGATAATTGAATCCAGAGTGCTTGCTTTAATTGCACCAGTTTCAAAATTAATAACAGCTTCAGGACTAATTAATTCAGACAATTTATTTTCAGACATATAAAACCCTCCTATATACAATCTCCTGTTATGAGAAGAATAAAATAGTACAAATATTAGCGAGGGCAAGATCGGCTACTTCTAGGTGATTATTATCTAACCCCATTAATAATGATAGCATTATTAATGGGAGACAAATGTGATTTATTACACAGTGCCTGTCAACAACTGCAATTGTTCAATTAATTGACAATAATTGTGGGAACTTCGGACAAGGGAATTGATTAGCAAACAACTAGTGGAAGCTACACTTTATTTTGCTATACCGATAGATAAGTTTTCGTATTGTTTATCGCTTAATGCTTTCACAATAAAATGTGCTACATCAGCGCGTGGAATCGTTCTTGATTTAGCTGGTACGCCCGTTTCTGATTCCCTGTACTTTCCTGTTAAGGCATCATTCGTTAATCCCATTGGTCTAACGATTGTGAAATTCAATCCATGTGTTTTAATATAATCAACGGCATTGCGATGATCCGCCAGAGGATTTTTTAACATTTTCATAACTATTTTCCCGCTAATCCCTGGAATTTCTTTGTTAATTCCTGCAGAAGCTGTATAGACGATTCGTTTGATATTATGTGCCTGCATTCCAGCTACAATATTTTTCGTCATCTCTTCAAGCTCTGTTGATTTTTTCATCGCTTGATTTGAGCCTAAACATGACACGACGGCATCATGCCCTGCAATCGCTGCAGCGACTTCTTCTTTATTGAAGGCATCGCCCTGCACAATATGTAACTGCTCATGTGCCAATTCTATCTTTGATGGGGTGCGTACAAATGCAGTTACCTCACCCCCTTTTTCTAACGCTTGCTTCACGACATATTGGCCCACTCCGCCAGTTGCACCAAATACAATAATTTTCATAACGCTCCTCCTTTTTTCTACTTACAGTAAAACATCCACAAGGGGAAATTCTCTTTAGACCGTTACTCTTTATCTAACCAAAAGGTTACTTTGCAACTAAGGCAAAATAACCCTTTGTTTTTTTATTTAGCTTTCCTGCCCACGTACTGGTTTGAAAGTAGATAGCAGGTAAATAATTAAGCCTGCAATACCAATTCCTAAAATCGTGTTGAATGAACCACCAGTATAAAAGCCGCTGCCGAAGTAGAAAATTTCCCGTAACCCTTCAGATGCAAAGCGAAGGGGGACCCATGGACGAATAAAGTTTACGAAGAAGCTTGGAAGCATTTCTTGCGGTGTCATAAGAACACCCATACCTAATAGCATCACCACCATGAATAACGTAATGGCTGGTTTACCAATCCACGCTGTAATGGCTGATACCAATAAGAAGAAACAGAATGCAGCGAACGATACGAAGAAAGCCACTAGTAAATAACTTGGCATATTAATCCCAGCTAGTGAAGCAAGTGTTGCAACAGTAAAGCCTGAGAATAGTGCAATAATAATGCCGAATAATACTTGGCCGCCCATTAGAGATGCATTTACAGAAAAGGTGCGTGTTAATTTAGAGAAAAATGAGAACTTCGATGGAAAGTTAAAAGCCCCAATGGAATACTTTTTGTCCTTTATTACGTCTGCTTTTTTAGGATTAATTGAACAATGGATTCAAAATGGTTTAGATAAAACTCCTCAAGAAATGACCAGCCTATATATTGAAATTATTTCCTTTATTCAAAAGAGATAAAGTCGTAGAGGCTAAACAAGATATCTTTATAATAATCTTGTTTAGCCTGCTGATTTTATTTAGAGTTCAAGGTATTTGACTAGATAGTTACAAAAAATATGGTCAAGTAGTTATTCTAAAGTGGAGGCAACCTCAGAGGTAATGATGTCACTTCCCAAGATAGGCGAATCTTCAACAGCGTTAGAGGGACTTTTATGGGCTTCTTTGAAGGCATCGCTATTTTTCCATTGGGTAAAGTCTTCCATCGTGTTCCAATACATATTTACATTCAGCTCATCATATTCTGAAAGATTTTTAGTAATTAATACTTCGACTTTGACAAAACCCGGCATGGTTTGTAAGGCTCCTGGTCTTGTGAACATTGGAGCCATTTTTGCAGCAAAACCTAATTTTGTTTTAATTCTGTTTGTTACGATGATCATTTTTTATGCCTCCTATTTATCATTTGCAACTTTTTTTTGAAATTCGGACGGCATCAGTTTACCATCTTCCATTCGATACACTTTGTCACAGTATTCCAACATTCGTTCGTCATGAGTTACCATAATGGCGGCCTTATTTCTAGATTTGACCTCTCTTGAGATAAGCTGCACGACCTCATGGGCTCTTTGAGTATCAAGACTTGCTGTTGGTTCATCTGCCAAGATAATCGAAGGATCATTCATCAAGGCACGAGCAATAGCCGTTCGCTGACGTTCTCCACCGGATAAATGTTCTGGAAATTTCTTGATTTTCGATTCTAACCCCAGATGTTGAAGTAACTCTTTGGCATTTTCCTTATCTTTATTTGTCACTTTACCCGCCATTTTTTTTACAACCAGTAATTGGTCGAGAACATTTAAGTAGGGCACAAGATTGCTAGTTTGTAAGATGAATCCTATTTCTTCTAGGCGTACTTTTGATAAATCTTTCGCTTTTAAATCCCCGATTACTTTTCCATTTAGGGTTACCTCTCCTTCAGAGGCTTGCAGTAAGGCCCCTGCGATAGAGAGAAAGGTACTTTTCCCAGAGCCTGAGGGACCAACGACGGCAATAAATTCTCCTTGGCTGACGGAAAGGGAAACATCACTAAGCGCAACCACTTGATTTTCCCCTCGCTGATAAACCTTAGATACATGATTAAACGTTATTCCTGACATTACTCTATCCTCCCAATCGCTTGAAGTGGATCTATTTTTGTAATTTTACGGATGGAAATCAATGAACTTAATATGGATATCACGAGCAATAAAATAGCATAAATGACAACAAGCTTAATATCTAGTGTAAACGGCATTCCCTCTGGGAGAATGAGTGCGGTTCCATAGCTTAAGAGTATTCCAACAACGATACTAGTAAGTGAAAGTAAAAATACTTGTGACACGATCGCTTTTCCTAAGAATCCGTTACTTGCGCCAATTGCTTTTAAAATGCCAAATTGATTGGACTTCTGCAAGGTAAGTACATAAAAGAAGACAGCTAGTACAAAGGCAGAGATGGCTAAAAGGAAAGCGAGCATCATCATAATTGTCCCGTTTTCCTCTTTGTATCCAGGCATTCCTTGGATGGCGTCAGCCTTTGTGACGATTTCCGTGTTATCTAAATTATCATTTAGTTTCTGCGGATTAATATTTTCTCCCTGAAGCATAATCCCATTTACTGGATTCTTAATGCCATTATCAGCACCAGGTGCTGCAAATTGAATCGAGCGCCATTTATCTAGTGTGGTAAAAATAGCAGGTAAATGATTATACGTTTCATTTTCTACGAATCCGATAATTTCCATTTCCTCTAATGACCCTTCGATGGTGAGCGTATCCCCAATTTTAAATCCTTTGTCCTTTAGGGTGTCGTTAGCGATAACACCTAGGGATTTATCCTTATTAAGAGGATTTCCTTCAATTATAGTTGGTTCTAAAAAACTCCCAGGAGTGATGCCTAGTATCGTAATATCTACTTTTTCACTTTCATTGGAAGGAGTTGTTTTTAAAACGGTAGCCATTGTGGCCCCCATCGGCGCTGCTGATGTAACATGATCTTGCTTTTCTAGTTCGTCCACAAGGGATTCAGGTATTAGTGAACGGCTCATAGAGGATCTGGAACCTTCTTCAAAAGTAACGTAGTCAGCTTTCATATTTTTAAATGTGGCAGCACTAATTGTGGATAGTCCGTTTCCTAGACCTGAAAGAATAAAGACTAGCCAAGCGATAAGGACAGTAATGATTCCAATCATAAGAAAACGAAATTTTCCATGTTTTAATTCCTTTAAAGCAAGAAACAATGTAAGTCCTCCTTTAGATATATATGATTAGTCATATATGACTAATTTAATAGCATTATATTATTATATCGGTGATTAGTCAACTGTGACTAATAAGTCTGAAAGGAACCAATAAGTTGATTTGATCATGCATAAATAGGAAAAGGAAACCCCATAACAAGGTTTCCTTGGATGTAGCATTACTTATAGAGGGAGAATTATTCCAAATGAGTGGCAAGCTTTCCTATCGACTTTTCAAGGAAGGCAACCTCTGCTTCTAACATTGCCATTTTGTGTTCTACCGCAAGATTGACTCCCGATCTTTCTCCGTGAGATGGGGTTTGTTTGATGAGTTCTAATAACTTCTTATTATTGTTTAATCGTTCCTCCAACGCAGGTATTGTTTTTTCTAAAGGGAGAAAATCAATAAACATTAACCCAATATCTCCATGATAATTCACACTTTCGGCTGAAGATAAATTATTCAATAATAATTCGTAAAAATATTCTTTGCCACTATCATTGATAGAGTACACTTTTCGCGTCGGTCTGTTTCCTTCTTGCTCCAACTGAATGTCAATATATCCGTTATGACTGAGTTTATCTAAAGTGGCGTAAGCAGTAGGTTTTTTCATATCTGTAACTGCACTTAAGTTTCTCTCTATAAATTCATTGATTTGGTATCCATGTTGACTTTGGCTCATGAGCAATCCAAGCAAAATAAGCGTGCGTTGTTCCATTGAGATACCCCTTTCTGCTGTCATCTCTTGGAATATATTTTCTCGTATATTTTATTTATAGTCAATTGAGTGCTTACCAAAACTGTCCTCTTGAAACAAAACGATTTGCGCCTAGTCTTATTTCTCGTCTATTGCTCAAGTTGTGTGTCTTCCCATGGCCTAAAGGAAAAGGGAATTCCAACCATTCTGGCTGTTAATTCATCATAGGATACTAAGTCTTTTTTGGATAACTCTTTTAAGGATCGTTTTCCTATTGCTCTTAATGCCATTTTCATTTCTTCTACACTCGCGGTTAAGAATTTTTCCGCTGTTTTTTCCCCTTCCTCGGTTTTAAATTGATCCTTGAATTTGCCATCATACCATATAGCTTGTGTAGGGGGTTCAAATGGGAGGGCATTCAATACTTGATCATGAGCAAGAGCAAACAACATGGCAGAGCCTAAATATACAGCGTCAGCTCCGAGTGCAAGCACTTTTAAGAAATGACCGGGTACTAAAAGTCCTCCTGAAACGATTAAACTAATCTTTCCCTTCATTTTTCTTTTTTCTAGATGATTCACAGCTCTAACTACCGCATGTAAGGTCGGGATTCCAAAGTCATCAAATAATATAGGCGGTGCCCCATGCATGGCTGCTTGGCCGCCGTCAATGGCTATAAAATCAATTCCCATTAAGATTAAATGATCAATGTCTTCTTCGATTTTTCCACCTGCGCCAATTTTGACCCCTATCGGAACACCGCCTGATCTTACACGAAGCTCCTCCACAAGTAGCTTTATGTCTATTAACGTTTGATTTTCATAAAAGTTTTCATAAATGACCGCTTCCTCATTTTCCTTAAGTCCCATTACTTTGCGGGCACGACCTGTTAAATTTTGCGGAGCGATTTTCTTCCCCATTCCCGCTATTGCGCCTTGGCCTAATTTAATTTCTATCATGTCTGCCCGGTTAAATAAATGTTCTTCCTTTGCCCAGTCTGTTTTAGAAAATTGTAAAATATACTTTCCGGCAGCGTCTAATTCTTCGGGTAAGATTCCACCTTGCCCTGAATTGATCGCCGTTCCGGTCTTTTTAGCTGCCTTTGCTAAAGACAGCCTTGCCTGTTCAGTAAGTGAAACCCCGTAACCCATGCCACTAATCATAAGCGGAATTTTTATATCCATTGGCTTTTTTGCCTTTGGACCAATGGTAACAGATATATCTACATCTTCCTCACCATCAACCGGAAATGGTGAGGTCTGTGCAGGGATAAACGTAATAGGATCCAAATTTGGCCATTTCTTAGAAGAGCCGCCAAGAGGACGATCCAGGACAGTCCCTGTTTCTGCCCGCAGGCTATTTTCTATCATATTTTGAACGCCCATATGCCGAAGACCTGGCATCAACTCCATCACATTTTCTTGATAACTGTCAGATAAAATAATTTTTCCGGCCTTTTTCACCATGAGTTTCATGATCCAGCGCCAGCAGATGAGCATGAATATCAACACGACAAATAAAAGAGTAACCATTATAAAAGTCAGATAAAATAATAGGTTCGGCATAGTCATTTCTCCAATTGTTTGTCTTCCCATGGTTCAAAGGAAAATGGAATTCCAGCCATCTTGGCAGTCAATTCATCGTAAGAAACCAAATCCCTTCTCGATAACTCTTTTAATGAGCGTTTTCCCATTGCCCTTAATGCCATTTTTATTTCTTCAATACTTGCAGTTAGAAATTTCTCCGCCGACTTTACTCCTTCTTCAATCTTAAATTGATCCTTGAATTTCCCTTGATTCCAAACCACTTGTGTAGGCGGTTCAAACGGAAGTGCCTTTAATGATTGAGGGTGCGAGACGGTAAACAACATAGCTGATCCTACATAGACTGCATCGGCTCCGAGGGCGAGCACTTTTAAAAAATGGCCGGGTACTAGCAGCCCGCCAGAGGCAATTAAACTAATTTTTCCCTTCATGCCTCGCTTTTCTAAATGATTAGCAGCCCTGACAATTGCATGAAGTGTTGGAATTCCGACGTCATCAGATAAAATAGGAGCGGCGCCGAGTGTTGCTGCTTGTCCTCCATCAACCGCAATATAGTCAACACCAATGTAGATTAAATGATCAATATCTTCTTCAATTTTTCCGCCGGCCCCAATTTTTGCCCCAATGGGAACACCACCTGTAATGCTCCGAAGCTCATCAGCAAGTTCTTTCAAATCATCCAGCGTTTGGTCTTCAACAAAATTATCATAAATGACGGCATCTTCATTTTCCTTTAACCCCATCAGTTCACGGGCACGACCCGTTAAATTTTTCGGAGATATTTTCCCGCCTGTCCCCAATAGTGCCCCTTGTCCCAGCTTAATCTCAATCATATCGGCCCGCTTAAGTAGATCTTCTTCCTTTGCCCAATTTGTTTTGGAGAACTGTAAAACATATTTTCCGCCTATATTTATTTCCTCAGGCAGGACGGCCCCTTCACCGGAATTAATGGCGGTTCCAACATTATTCGCAGCATTAGCTAAGGAGAGTCTCACCTCTTCACTAAGTGCGATTCCATAGGCCATTCCGCTGATCATTAACGGGATTTTTATTTTCATTGGCTTTTTAGCCTGTGGCCCAATGGTTACTTGCACATCTACATCATCTTCACCGTCAATTGGAAATGGTGATGTTTGGGCAGGGATAAATGTAATTGGATCTAAATGCGGCCACTTTTTTGAGGACCCCATCGGGCGATGGAGGATATCGCCTGTTTCTGCCCGCAGACTATTTTCAAGCATATTTTGAATGCCCATATGTCTGAGTCCCGGCATCAACTCCATCACATTTTCTTGATAACTGTCAGATAAAATAATTTTTCCCATATGCTTCACCATCAGCTTCATGAACCAACGCCATCCAAAAAGCATGAATATAAAGGTGATAAAAATAATCGCTACCATTCCAAAAGTTAAGTAATAAAGGATAATCTCCATAGTTATTGCTCCATATTCCACAAAAGTTAATAATAAAACCAATTATTCTTAGTATAGTCAAAAAAAGGAAAATATTATAAATCAAGATAGTATTTTTAAAATCGTATGAAATTATCAAATTACTCCAAACTATATACATATAAAAACAGGGGGATTATTGGATGAATATAATGAATGATATTGGTCACCGAGCTTGGCCATTACCATCAAAAAACTGGATTATGCGACAAACTTGGAGAAATCTATTGTTTTTACATTGGCCAATTCCACTTCATTTACTACGGCCGCATATTCCTTCTTCTCTACAAATTGATACTTTTAATGGCTCCGCATGGATAGGTGTGATTGTATTTGTATTGGAGGGGATCTTTCCTCGTGGATTATCTTCTATTTCTCTTACGCCCAAATTTCCAGAAGTTAATGTAAGGACCTATGTTACATGCGATGGAAAACCTGGTATTTATTTTTTATCTATTGATGTTGAGAACTGGGCTTCATTAAAGATTGCAAAAAGGTGGTATCATTTACCTTATTATTCCGCACGAATTTCTCTTCGAAAAGAAGGACAATCCTTTCATTTTCATACCAGTCGGAATGGTAACGTTGATACTCCTATTTCATTTAAGGGGAAGTATGAACCGGTATCGGAGATTTATTCTCCAATGGAAGGAACGCTGGACCATTGGCTCACTGAGCGGTATTGTCTCTATAGTTCGAATAATGGAGTCAACGTTTATTGTGGTGAAATACACCATCTGCCTTGGCCTTTGCAAAAAGCAGAAATAGAGATAGTTGAGAATAGCCTTTTTTCTCCATTTCAGTTTGAACTTTCTCAAGTTCATCCGATCGCTCATTTCTCCACAGGGGTTGATTCGTTAGTGTGGAATATTAAGAAAAAACGAATCTAGTAAAACAAAACGCAAAAGGAAAAAATATTTAATTATGTATATTTTGGCCAATTGGGATAAATTATATATTTGTGGTAATTATTACTGAAAAGTATCAATTTGAGGGGGAACCCAATGGTTAAGCATAAAACAAAAGTTGCATTCTCTTTAGCCACATTAATACTTCCGTGGCTCACCGTTCCGTTTATGGGGAAAAGAAGTTTTTTTAGATTTTTACCTGTGGCAAGTTTTGTCAATTTAGTTATAAGTGCATTTAGTCTAATTTGTTATAGAAAAAAATGGTGGGTCACGAAAAATCCTATCTCTCCTGGTCCGATCGATTTCACCTATATATTGGGTCCTTATTTTGTAGCTACATTGTGGATTTTTAAATTAACATTCGGAAATTTCCCCAAGTACTTACTTACAAATATGGTATTGGATGTCATTAATGCTTTTCCTTTACCTTACATAGGGGGAAAGTTTGGAATTATCAAATTCATTAAGATGAAACATACTGCCTGGTATTTTATTTGTGTTTTCTTAGCGATCATTATTTATGGCTTTCAGTATATGGTAGAACAATCAATTAAGAAGGCGGGCATTTTTTCTGGAAGAAGGCATAGCGGTCTAGACAATAGATAAAAAAAGGACAAGTCGTTAGCAGGTCAATTGACAACTAACGGCTTGTCCATTTTTACATATGTTAAGCTACTCCCTGCTGGAAACAAGGATCATTGTAGTAAATTACTTCAGATAGAATTTTACTACCCTTCATATATTTGAGAGCCTCTCTTGCTGCCTCTTCCGTTTCATATTCAAACATGGAAATATTCGAGTCTAAGTAATGAGTGATGATCCACATAGTAATTCCTCCTATTTAATAAATAATTTCTGTCCAACAGACAGTTGTCTAAAACCTGGCTAAAGATATATAAGATATGTTTAACCTCAAGGATGATTTAGCATGATGAAATTAGCACTCTAAAATTTAATGAAGTAACTATTCCTTTCCTCACACCAATAATAAAGCAAAAGTATAAAAAAATAAAATGCTATAAAATTATAATAACAAATAAAAAAAACTTATATGGAAAAATATAGAAAATTGGTGCCTGGCACCTAATTGCAAACAAAGAGCCCTTCCATTTGTTGTATAAATTTCCTGAGTGAATCTTACCATAAAGAGAGGTAGTTTTACTTTGGTAGATAGGTCATAAGATGAGAAGGGAATATTTCATGAAGAAACAATTAATGGAGATGCTAGAAGCACGGAAAGATGAAATGATTCAAATTCGCCGTTATCTGCATGAAAATCCTGAAGTTTCATTTAAAGAAGAAAAAACGGCGCAATATATTTTAGACTTTTATAAGGGAAAGAATGTTGAATTTCAGTCCAATGTTGGGAATGGTCATGGGATTATCATCACAATTAAGGGTGTGAAGCCAGGGAAAACGATTGCCCTTCGTGCTGATTTTGATGCCCTTCCGATTCTAGAGGAAACAGGGCTGCCCTTCAAATCTAAGAATGAAGGTGTCATGCATGCCTGCGCACATGATGGGCATACCGCCTATTTAATGATTCTTGCGGATTGCCTTATTCAATTAAAAGATAAAATACCAGGCACCATCAAAATTATTCACCAGCACGCTGAGGAAGTGCCGCCGGGCGGTGCCAAAAGTATCGTTGATTCCGGAGGGCTTGCTGATGTTGAAAACATTTTTGGGATCCACTTACTTCCCATGGCTCCTGCTGGTCATGTAGGCTATCACAGTGGTTTTTCTATGGCGGGAAGATCCTATTTTAAACTGAAGATTCAAGGAGTTGGCGGCCACGGCTCTTCCCCACACGCAGCAAATGATGCTATCGTCGCTGGCGCTTATTTTGTTACGGCGGTGCAAACGATTATCAGCCGCCGCCTAAATCCATTTGATATGGGAGTTATTACCATTGGTTCCTTTGATGGAAAGGGTACCTTCAATGTCATAAGGGATTGTGTTGAATTAGAAGGTGATATCCGCTACATGACTGGGGAAACAAAGGAAATCATTGAGAAGGAATTACGCAGGATTGTTAAAGGAATTGAAACCGAATTTGGTGTACAATGCGAGTTAACCTATACCTCTGATTATCCGCCCCTTTATAATAGCCCAGAGGTAACTTCAGCAGTGAAAGAAAGCTTGGAAAATGCGAATGATCCCGATATTAAGCAAGTTGCCCCATTCCCTATGATGTCACCATCTGATGACTTCGCTTATTATTTAGAAAAAATCCCTGGATGTTATTTTTATATCGGATGTACGCCAAAAGGTGTGGAAAAGCCATATTTCAATCATAATCCAAAATTTGATATTGATGAAGATGCACTGATCGTAGCTGCTAAATCCGTAGGCTATGTAGTTTGCGGGTACTATGGGTTAGAATGATTTCCCTAGTGGAAGGTGTTGGATTTAATCCTGACTTTCAGGAATTCATTCATAAATGGATGACTGTTCTATTATTCTTCAGTATAATTCAACTATAGGAAGATATTAGGACGGTGAATAGGGTGAAAAAAATAACAGTTGAAAACTTGGTTCGGAAGTTTTCATTGAAAGTACTGGCCGGTGAAGATCAACTGCAAAAAATGATAACGCAATCACGGGTTCATCGCCCAGGCTTGGAATTTGTTGGCCATTTTGATTTTTTTCCAACAGAACGAGTTCAAATTTTAGGGAAAAAGGAAATTACTTATTTACATAAGTTAAGTAAAGAGGAACGTAGAATACGAATTGGAAATATTGTTCATTATCATCCACCATGTTTTATCGTTACAGCTGGCGAAGAAGGACTTACCTATTTAACCCATCATTGTGTTGAACAAGGTATTCCTTTGTTATTGACGAATAAACCAGAGATAACATCAGAATTTATTACCAAATTAGATGCATTTTTAGTAAAGGAATTAGCACCAGAAATCTCTGTGCATGGAGTTTGTATGAATGTGTCTGGTATTGGAATCTTACTTCGCGGAAATTCAGGGGTAGGAAAAAGTGAGACGGCCCACACGTTAATTCGCCGGGGACATCGGCTTGTTTCGGATGATATTATTGTCCTAAAGAAGCTTAGTCCGCAAACGATTCTGGGCACTCATGATGGGAAAACCAAGGAGTTTTTGGCTCTTCGAAGTATTGGCTTGTTAAATGTGGTTCGCCTATACGGCCGTAAGGCTTTTCAAGATGAAACCCGTATTGCTCTTGATATTCATTTAACTAAATGGGAAAAGGATGCCTTATATAATGATCTGGATCAGGAGTTCCACTTTACAGACTATATGGGTGTTAAGATTCCCTCAATGGAAATTCAGCTCCAGCCTGGACGTGATGTGGCGGGGTTAATTGAAGCAGCAGCAAATAACTGGTATTTGAAGCAGCAAGGTTACAGTGCAGCTGAAGAGTTCATGAGCAGGATTGAGGCCGATATTGTAAACTCTGGTATGGAATAACGATTGAAATATTAGTTTGATAGAGAACCGTTGTGTAAGAGAGTTGGTCATCATCGCCATGATGATGGCCAACTCTCTTACATCATATAAAACGTAAAGGACAGATTATTATGAAGTTTGTGTTAGCGCCCGATTCATTTAAAGAAAGCATGACGGCGAAAAAGGCTGCCCTTGCAATGGAAAAAGGAGTGAAAGCTGTTTTCCCTAACGCGGAATGCGTCATTGTACCCATGGCCGATGGCGGGGAAGGAACAGTAGAGGCCCTCGTAAGTATGACCAACGGAGAAATGATAAAGACAGAAGTCATTGGTCCATTAGGAGAAAAAGTGATTGCGGAATATGGCCTTTTAGGTGAAGGACAAACGGCCGTGATTGAGATGGCCAGTGCAAGTGGTCTTGAATTAATCAAACCAAAAGAAAGAAACCCGTTACTGACAACAACTTATGGAACAGGTCAATTAATCAAACATGCCTTAGACAAAGGTGTAAGGCGCTTCTTGATTGGAATTGGCGGGAGTGCCACCAATGATGGCGGAGCAGGAATGCTGCAAGCGCTGGGAGTTTCATTAAAGGATCAGGCTGGAAATGAACTGCCTTTTGGAGGGGGAGCATTACAGCAACTGCATTCCATTGATATGAGTGGATTAGATGAACGGATTAAAATGGTTCAAATCGATGTCGCTTGTGATGTCACCAATCCGCTAATTGGTGACAATGGCGCCTCAGCTATTTTTGGTCCTCAAAAAGGAGCAACTCCGGAAATGGTAAGAGTTCTTGACCAAAATTTAGCACATTTTGCTGACGTGATTAAAAAACAATTAGGTGAAGATATTGCCCATTTGGATGGTGCTGGAGCTGCAGGCGGACTTGGTGCGGGGCTATTGGCTTTTTTAAATGCCCAGCTAAAAAAAGGAATTGATCTGGTCATTGAATATACAGGCCTCGAGGAGCAAGTCAAGGGAGCAGACTATGTTTTTACAGGGGAAGGCAGCATTGATGGCCAGACCTTGTTTGGTAAAACACCTTATGGCGTGGCTGCAATCGCTGAAAAATATTCTGTTCCGGTGATTGCGTTTGCCGGCCGAATTGGCGATGGAGTAGAGTCCCTGTACGACAACGGGTTTACTGCCATTATTGGAATCTTAAAGGGTGTGACTACATTAGAGAAAGCACTCGAATGTGGGGAAGAAAACTTAGCTTTTGCGGCAGAAAATGTATGCAGGGTATTGAATACGTTCGGCATAAGGTTTTAAAAGAATATCCTGGTTTTAACAAAAGGAATAATAGGTGGATTTTAAATCATGGGGCTGGGCATCAAAAATTTGAAAATAAAAAAGTTGAACCGTTTTGATTAGGTTCAACTTTTTTTATTTTTTAGACAGATTAGTCTATAATAGTTACCTTTAATTGTTTTACACCAAACTCAACGGCATCTTGATGGGAAGGAATAAAGACATCAATTCTGTTTCCTTTAATTGCTCCGCCAGTATCTCCAGCGATTGCTTCACCATAGCCTTCTACATACACTTTACTGCCAAGTGGTATAACAGATGGGTCAACGGCAATCACTTTCTTATCTGGGTTTGCCTTTAGGTTAATTCCAGTAGCGGTAGTGCCAGAACATCCCTCACATGAAGCTGTGTAAGCTGTAGCTCTCACAGTTATTTCCTTTAAACTCTTATTTTCTGTTGACGCAGCTTCCACCTTAGGTTCACTTTCCTTTGGTGCCTGTGCAGTCGGCTTTGCAGATTCTTTTTGTACTGCTTCCTTGATTGGTTTTTCTGTTACAACCTTAGAAGAAGTTGTTGTAGTAGTATTTAAACCCTCATAGATTAATAGATTTAATCCAGGATGGATGAGATCGGTAGTTAATTTGTTCCATTCTTTAAGTTGCGGAACAGTTACTTGATAATCCATGGCGATGTCCCATAATGCATCACCTTTTTTAACAGTATAATGTTTTTCTGGAGCAATTGTTAATTGATCACCAGGGAAAATTAGGTCTGAGGTTAGATTATTCACCGTTTGGATATTTTCTAAAGATATATTATTTTCGCGTGAAAGATCCCAAAGGGTATCCCCTTTTTGTACAGTAATCGTTGCAGCTTGTACATTAGCACTTACAGTTACTGAGAGTACAGCAACTGCTAAAATTGATAGTATTCTTTTAAGCATTTCTTTTACCCTCCATGTTCTTTGGTTGCTAAGTTTTCTAAATAGTAACATAGAATTTTCTGAAACAAAGAACAGGGAGATGTTAAATCGTTTACATACATGGCATTTATATTGCAATAATATTTCTAAGGGCAAATAAAAAACACTGCTACACTATAGGAAAAAGTAGTGTCTGCAGTGTTTTGTCTGGATATTTGGACGGTTCTCTCTTTGGTGTTAATTTAAGATAGTCACCTTTAATTTTTTTACACCAAAATCAATCGCATCCTGTTCAGATGGAATAAACACGTCAATTCGATTTCCTTTGATTGCGCTGCCTGTATCTGCGGCAATCGCTTCACCAAAGCCTTCTACATAAACCTTACTGCCCAGAGGAATGACAGATGGGTCAACAGCGATGACCTTTTCATCTGGGTTATCTTTGATATTAATACCGGTCTTGGTAATTCCTGAACATCCTTCACATGAAGCTGTATAGGCAGTGGCCTTCACGGTAATTTCCTTTGCACTTTTACTTTTACTTTTACTGCTAGTTACTTTTATGACAGGTGTACTTTTCTTTTTTGCATGTGCAATAACGGGCTTTGCAGATACCGGGAATGGTTCAGTAACGGCTGGTGCCGCAGGATTCACAGGTATATCTGTTTCAAGCATATCCGCATCCTTTTGGATATTTTCTAAGGTTTGATTATATTGATCCCATCGGGTATTGTCTTGTTTTACAGTTATCGTTGCGGCTTTTACATTAGCACTGACAGTTACTGAGAGTACAGCAACGGCTATCAATGTTTTAAATGTTTTTAGCATTGTTTACCCTCCCTGTTCTTTTGGCAGCTAATTTTTCCTAATCGTAACATGGATGTTGCTGAAACAAAGAACAGGGAAATGTTAAAAGCTTTACATCTATGGCAATTATATTGCAATAATATTTCGCAGTTTACCTAATAATCTGAAAATAGGACTATTTTACTGCCTTTAAATGATAAAGGCCCAGTAGTGACAACCACTGAGCTTAATTTCCGTTTATTACAATTATGTTACAAATTACATAAGAATCATCATCTAACAACGGATAATGGGTATATTTACCTACGGAGTTTAGTCCGATTTCATTTCTCCGATGTTCTAATCAGCACATTAACGTCTCATGGTATTCGACAAAGCGTTACTTTACGGAAGAATATTGCCGGCGGCGCGATAAATACGATACCATTCCTCACGAGTTAATTGTATGTCACTTGCTTTGCAGCAGTCCTTTAATCGGTCGATATTCATTGTCCCGATGACTGGCTGCATATGGGCTGGATGGCGTAGTAGCCAGGCGATTGCGATGGTAGTGCTGCTGACTCCATATGTAGCGGCAATTTCATCAATCTGCTGATTCAATTCCGGAAACTTTTCGCTTCCAAGGAAAACGCCTTCAAAGAATCCATATTGGAATGGGGACCAGGGTTGGATGGTGATATCGTTCAAGCGGCAATAATCGAGAACGCTTCCATCCCGGTTTATCGCAGATTCATTCTCCATGTTGACATTAATTCCATTTGAGATCATTGTAGCGTTCGTAATACTTAATTGCAGCTGGTTAGCTACGAGTGGCTGCTTCACAAACTTTTTAAGCAATTTGATCTGCATTGGATTTTGGTTGGAAACGCCAAAATGACGGACCTTTCCAGAAGTTTCAAGGATATCGAAGGCCTCAGCCACTTCCTCAGGCTCGACAAGTGCATCCGGGCGATGCAAAAGTAGGACATCGAGATATTCAGTCCTCAATCGTTTTAATATCCCATCCACAGATTCCAAAATATATTCTTTAGAAAAATCAAACATGCCCTTACGGATCCCGCATTTAGATTGCAAAATAATGTTCTCGCGAATATCTGCATTCATGTGGATCGCATCTGCAAAAATTTCCTCACATACGCCGCCGCCATAAATGTCGGCATGATCAAAGAAGTTTGCCCCTTCTTCTAAGGCAGATTGAATAAAATGCTCTGACTCTTTCTTCTCTAGCGAGTTAATACGCATACACCCAACAGCTACGACGGGCACTTCTAAAGAACTGCTTCCGAGTTTCATGGTTCTCATCAACTATTTCCCTCCAATATGTGATTTTTGGTGAATGATGCCGATATGTAAATGGATTATTTAATTTTTGCTTCCGGCAACATTACCAGACCCATTCCCTCCTTATTTTGTCACACACGATGAATGTATAGCAATTTTTAACACAATAGGAGTTTCTATTTCTGTAGAAGCAACAGTTTTTTTCGGGAATAAAATTATTAAGGAACCGGCTACTTGTCTCAGGCAGATTAAAACGCCGTGCATATTTTATTGATAAGTACTATCCGGCGATAGTTAATCAATCATTTAGCAAGGCTTATTTTTGCAAAAGGGGCTGGTTTTTCTTGGCACGAACACCATTAGCAAGTATACTGCAGAAATCATTTGCGATGGCAGGTACTGAAATGGACAAACAATCTGGTACTGGACAAGCTTTTACACTAAAACATAATAATTCACAAGATACTTTTCTTACACACGATATGGTGCATAACGGTGTGCAATTGAATCAAAGGATTGTCATTGTGGGAGCAGGTTTGGCGGGTCTTACATGCGCGTACCGTCTAAAACAGGCGGGGATCATAGCAACAATTTATGAAGCGTCTGAACGTGTTGGCGGACGTTGTTGGACAAGGAGGAATTATTTCAAAGACAATCAAATGGTCGAGCGCGGGGGGGAATTGATAGATACGTGCCATACGGAGATCCAGGACCTTGCGAAAGAATTAGGCTTAAAATTAGACCATTTAATCATGTCAGAGGCCATTGGTACCAAGCCATTTTATTTTTTTGATCAACGTCCGTATTCCTTTCAGGAAGTAACCAATGATTTTATCAAAATCCTCCCCCAACTACAAAGGGATCTGAAAGAAGCGGGTGAAACGACTCTTTATAATTGTTATACGGAACGAGGATATGAGCTGGATCATCTGTCGATTGTTGACTATATCAATGAAACGGTACCTGGAGGCATCAGTTCTCGTTTTGGTAAGCTATTAGCCTTGGCCTATTCCGTTGAATTTGGAGCAGACGCCAGTGAGCAGAGCGCACTAAATCTTCTTTATATGTTAGGGGCTGTAGAAAAAGTGGACTTTCGTATGTACGGCGATTCAGACGAATGTTTTCATATTTGCGGTGGCAATGATCAAATTCCCTCCTTATTAGCAAAAAAGCTTCATGAACAAATCCATTTTAAAGCTGAACTAATCAAAATAGATCAACACAGTCATCATAATATAAAGCTCGTTTTTAAAAATAATGAAAAAGAATGGGAGGTCTTAGCGGATAAAGTAATTCTTGCTATCCCATTTAGTATTTTAAAAACGGTAGATTATCAGAATGCAAGATTTTGCCCATTAAAGGCGATGGCGATTGAAGAGCTTGGAATGGGCATCAATACAAAGCATCATGTTCAATTTACCAATCGATTTTGGAACGAACTTGGAAATAATGGCGAAACATTTGCGGATACAGGCTATCAGCAAACGTTTGAATCATCACGGGCTCAACCAGGTCAATCGGGGGTTCTTGTTAACTATACAGGAGGTGAAAATGCGGCTCAGCAATTTGCGGTCACAGATGAAAAGTTAACAGAGACGACGCGTAACTTTTTGGACAAACTAGAACCTGTATTGCCAGGCAGCGTTAATAATTGGAACGGGCTAGCAACCATCGACCATTGGCTTAGTAATCAATGGAGCAAAGGGGCCTATTCATATTGGAGGGTAGGGCAGTATACGAAATTTGCTGGTATTTTAGGGGAACGGGAAGGGAATATCCTTTTTGCCGGTGAGCACACATCAATCAAGTATCCAGGGTATTTGAATGGTGCAGTCGAGACGGGTGAGAGGGCTGCCCATGAGGTCATCCAAGATTTGAAAATACAGTAGGAATATAAATAAAAGGCTAACATATATGGAAGCTGCTTGTTCCTATTTGTCAGCCTTTTTCTGAATAGGGAGAGGGTGACATTAAAAAATGTCTCTTAGTTCACTATCAGAATAAATTGAAATGAGGACAACTGCTTTTCCATCACCAATATTTTTAACAAAATGGGGTACACTAGCGTTCCAGCTAAAGGAATCCCCTTCTTCAATGATCATGGAGTCCTCGCCTTGTTCTGCTAGGACTTTTCCCTCTAACACCAAATGACACTCTTCTCCTTCATGAGCATTTAATTCACCCATAGAAGCGCCCGGAGGAAATTCGACAAGCATCATTCTTAAGCCGCCTTTAGAGGTTAAATGTTCAATCTTTAAGTGGTTAAAAGTGGAGTGAGTCCGTTCATTTTTTCTAACAACCCGCATATGCTCTTTTTTTTCTAATAATAAATACGGTAAAGGAACCCCAAGAAAGGTTGCGATTGTTTGCAGCGTGCTAATAGATGGAGAGGTATTATTGTTTTCAACATTGCTGATAAATCCTTTAGACAGCCCTGTTCCTTCACACATTTGTGCAATGGTGATTCTCTTTCGATTTCGTATCGCACGAATTTTTGCTCCGATTTCCAAATGATTCACCTCTGGTGATCGTATATTCTAGCTTACCATTCTTTCGGCTGGTAATTTAAGTCAGAAAATAATTGATTCTTTTCTTTTTTCGATAAGTCACGCCATTGTCCAATTGGCAGGTTGCCTAAATGGATGTTCATGATCCTTGTCCGCTGTAAGCGGACAACCCCGTAGCCGAGCGCTGAGCACATCCGGCGGATTTGGCGATTTAACCCTTGTGTTAAGATGATTTGAAATACATATTTAGATAGTTGGGTTACTTTACATGGAAGTGTTTTTGTATCGAGAATTTCAACACCAGCTGCCATCTTCTTTAAAAATTCAGGAGTAATCGGTTTGTCGACGGTAACGATATATTCCTTTTCATGCCTATTTTCGGCACGTAAAATTTCATTAACAATATCACCATCGTTCGTTAGAAGGATGAGTCCGTCAGAATCCTTATCCAATCGTCCAATATGGAATATTCGTAAGGGATGGTTGACTAAATCAATGATATTTCCCTTGATATGCCTTTCCGTCGTACTCGTAATGCCGACAGGTTTATTTAAGGCGATATAGACATAATTATGGGCAACTTTAATCTGGCTCCCGTTGATTCGAACATCATCCCCCGGTTCCACTTGGCTGCCCATTACCGCCACTTGCCCATTAATCGTAACCTTTCCTTCACTAACTAACTTATCGGCCCCTCTTCTAGATGCCTTCCC
Organism: Neobacillus sp. MER 74; assembly: GCF_023714155.1. Classification (NCBI taxonomy): domain Bacteria; kingdom Bacillati; phylum Bacillota; class Bacilli; order Caryophanales; family Bacillaceae; genus Neobacillus; species Neobacillus sp. MER 74. Next base: position 231,503 of record NZ_JAMAUV010000006.1, on the reverse strand, counting down.
AGACTCGCTAATAAACTTATTAATACGCATGATACACACCCTAAACGGAGAATTGTATTTTTACCATACCCAACTGCCATCGTTTTTTCAAGTCCTTCTGGTGCCTGACACCAGGTAGAGGAGATATTTATCTTTTAATGTAGAGAGAAGATTGTCGAATAGAGAGAGAATTTCCGATTAAATTTCTTAAAAAACAGGTAAGTAGGATTACTTTTCCTTTGATTTTTTGACAAAATATTCTGATTACGTATGTTACTTTTATTAGTAATAATGACATAAATTGGGGAGATTACGATGAAAAAACTTTCTATTATTTTTGTTTTGTTATTTAGTTTATTCCTATTTACGAGTCAAGCAGATGCTAGTGGCGGTTCACAGCTAATTATTATTAATAAGAAGACCAACACTCTTGCCTTTTATGATAGTGGAAAACTAGTTAAAACATTTAGAGTGGCTACAGGTCGAACCAGATCACTTACTCCGGAAGGCAAATTTCGAATTGTTACGAAAATCGTTAATCGGCCCTATTATAAATTGAAAATCCCAGGAGGAGATCCACGGAACCCTTTAGGTAACCGCTGGATGGGATTGGAGGCAAGAGGTACCTATGGGACAACCTATGCAATTCATGGGAACGCAAATGAAAATTCAATCGGTACCTATGCCAGCTCAGGCTGCATTCGGATGCACAATTCAGAAGTACGCTGGCTCTATAGTCACGTTAGTAAATTTACATCAGTTATCATCACCCATACTGATAGCAGCTTTGATTCTATTGCCAAAGCGAACGGATACGGGAACGGCTGGGCTGAACTAAGCGGGAACAAGTATTATTATGTTGATGGTGAAGTAAAAACCGGCTGGCAATCGATCAGTGGGGAAAGCTATTACTTTAATGATAAAGGGGTTATGCAGACTGGCTGGCTTACCCAGAATGGACAGAAATATTATCTCAATAAAAAAGGTGTCATGAAAACCGGCTGGCTCGAAAAAGACGGTAAGAAGTACTATCTCGACCAAACGGGTGTGATGAGAAAGGGCTGGATTGCTGACAACGGAAAGAATTATTATCTCGACAATAAAGGGGAGCTGCAAACCGGATGGTTATCGCTGGATGCGAATCGGTATTATCTTGATCAAAGCGGTGCAATGAAAACAGGCTGGCTTGCTGATAGGGGAGAATGGTACTATTTCGATGATTCAGGGCTAATGAAAACAGGTTGGATCAACTCTGAAGGCAGATGGTATTTCCTTAATGATCATGGTGTAATGAAAAATACACAGGAACTTGTTAACAATAGTCAGTGGGATTATCTCGACAAAAGTGAGAATACCGAATTGGAGGGGGCAAACGTTTTAGCAGAAAGGTACAAATTAACTAGCAATGAATCCGTCGTGACTGGCTGGTTGAATTACAAGGAGAAATGGTATTACCTTTATGTAAGTGAAGATATGGTTGCCAGTGCGATTAGTGAAGGGTGAATAGAGTTGATAGGATAAATTACCTTATAGATTAATAGACCTCTTAAAGCGCCTCCATGAGGTGCTTTTTTTTGTAATTTAGACCTAAAAAAGAAAGATAAATCGCTGGTTTACATTTTTGTCTACATGTTTACATTATGTATACTTCTCGTTTACAAAAGCGTAAACATGTAGACAAACTCGTACACATCAAGTAATAGCGCTGTGTATACAGATTTGCAATCTTTGTTTACAAATATCTTAATAACATTGGGACAATAAAATAACGTTAGTTTACTGATTACAAGGGGAAATGGTATTACCTCTATGTTCGTGGGAATTTGGATGCTGGCACTGTGAATGAAGGGTAGAGGACTATCCCCTTTTCCATCATCTAATGATTATGTTCAACTTCAAAGGAGTGTGTTTGTGTGAAGGAGTATGGATTAAATATCAAAAACTTGTGGTTTTTTAAGAAGTTATATGACTTGTATGCAAATTTGTAGACGTGTTTACCAATTTGCATACCTGTTTACGTTTTGTATACTTCGTGTTTACAAAAATGTTTTCAAGTAGACAAATTGGTATACACCGTATAACCAAACCATGTATATTTGGTTGTTATTATTGAATAGAGAAGTTTGATAACGTTATTGTGTGAATTCAAGTTGGATAGCGAGGTTAGAGGAATGTTATTCTTCCAATCCTACTATCATGAAAACGCTCAGGGCGGCTCTGAAGACAAATGGGAAAGTTGCTGCCTTCTACGTGTGAAAGAGGTAGAAAGAACATTCAGGCTCTCCTCAGCAAAAATCAGTGGGGATCATCTCAATAAAGACGACGGAAATGAATTCAAATGGGTCAGATTTATTAAGGAAAAGTACAAGGATGTTTTTGCGGGTTAAAGGTCGCTTTGTCACGATGTTGGTTGGAACGGTAATCCTTATATAAGGTTAATACAGCTTATAACTTAGTATGGATAGTTTGGTCTGCTTGGTCGATGAACTTAGGTCAGTACACTATGCCTCCTTTTCGTCCTCATTATCCTAGATCGGTAAGGCTCAACTTTGATGGTATGATTTTTTGTCTAGAACTATAATTAGTGAAATAGTGAATCAACCATGAGGAATTATGGTAAGTTTACATTATTGTCTACTTGTTTACAAAGTTGTATACTTAATGTTTACAATTATGTGCACATGTAAACAAACCAGTACACATATAGGTTTTGAGCTTTGTATACAGATTTGTCATTGGTGTTTACAAAAATGTATACAACGCACTAAAGTTTACATATTGTTTACATCATTACAGTTATATTTTTTTTTGCTAAGAAATCTTGAAGAATCTATTAATCTTCTATAACCTAAGAGAAGGAACTAGAATTACATACCCAGTATAAAAAATAATAAATCTATAAATTGAAAAGGAATGATATTAATGACTAAATCCAGAGTTGCAGCTATTGATGTAGGGAATGACTCTATTAAGGCTATTTTCGGAGAACTTGAATATGAATTAAATATTCCTAACATTATTGCTAGAGATACAGAAGATCGACCTGTTATTGGGATTGAAGAACTTGATAATAAAAATCCATTAGATGGCATTCACATCAAAGTCCACTCCCCTGCTTTAAAAGAGAACAACGGAATTTTCCGTATTGGTAATCTAGCTACTAAAAGTATTAATGCTACTGAATTAGACCCTGGCAGCAGCAAGTCAGAAGAAGATCAAACATTAATCATGCTATTTGCAACATTAGCTTTAGACGCAGTAAGGGAAAATAACTCAAATGCTTTCCCGCGCACTAAAAATATAATTGATGCCAATTATACGTTAGGAACAGGTCTTCCCCTTCGCGAAGTAAAAGAAGGAAAAGATGCAGGCTACCGCTCTAAACTAGTAGGTTCAGTCCATCAAGTTGAATTCCTTGTCACTCCAAAGTACCAAGGGTTAAAAGTTAATATTAAATTTGATGAAGTAAAAGTATATCCTGAAGGTTTCGCCGCATTTATCAATCTTGTTTTGGATAATAGCGGGAAAATCATCAATAAGGATCTAATTGATAAGCGCATCTTAATTCAAGATATCGGTGGATTATCAACAGATATCGCTGTCATCAAGAATCGTAATGTTGATGATGATAAAGCCCAAGGGTTTAATCTAGGGGTTTCAGAATCATTAGAAGCAATTCGCGAAGAGATTAGAACAAAGCATGGCGTTGAGCTCGATAGCCGCCGTGATGTAGTTGAGATTATTACGAAGAAAAGTGATCGCAATCATATTATGGTAAAAGGAAGCCGGACAAGCGTGCATGATATTACCGATCGCATCCTGCTTGATCTAGCTAAAAAGCAATATCGTTTGTTACGTAATGTTTGGCAGAGAAACTCCCAAACAGAAATTTGCTACTTTGTTGGCGGCGGAGCTAATGTCTTAAAGGAATATCTTAAAACGTTAAATAACAATTTAGACGGTTACAATATTGATTTCTTTGAAGATGAGAAAGAAAGTATTTGGATGATGGCTAACGCTTATTATAAACTCATCATCGACTTTGTTCGAAAGTCAGAAAGACAACAACCAGCGCCTAGAGTTGAACCTGTAAAAGCTAAATAAGGTGATTATATATGAAAAAGCCAGCCTCAAATGAGGTTCAGAGGGGTCAAGCCATATCCTTTCGCATCCCCTCTGATACACCTGACCATATCTTAAAGCATTTACAAAAGTTAAAGGATACAGAGCGAAGGAATTTTTCTAGTAAAATTGCCGAGTTTGTGATGCAAGGTGTGAGTGGTTCTGTTTCGCGGGAAAAGGAGACCATTACGATCCCCCTCCCCCATAAGTTAACGAAAGCCCAGCGGAATTGGTTGAAGCATGAGCATTCAGAAGCCTTGCTGGGAAGTATTCTTTATCAGCTGATTTCTGATCCAGTTCGTTCGACTGCACTGCTGGCATCATTAAACAGTCATTCAATCGATATCGATGAAGCTTTGTATCTTCAGGAAGAAGTATTTCCCGAGAAACTCCAAAAAGATGACAGTTATCTTCAGATTGCTGCCGGTAAGGAGGATCCGCCATCCCCTATCGACTTAAGTGATATGGATGATGACCTCAGCGATTTTGACTGGGAAGATGCAAAAGAAAAGCAGCCTTCACCTGAAGAAGAGGAAACTGAAGTCGAGCTGGATATTGACGACCTACTTGGTGGTTTTCTTGCAAATATGAATAAGTAATTTAAAAGGGCCAGCCTCACCGTATCTCGTGAGGCCGGCCCTTTTCTTATTATGAGAAAAGTATAAGTTTTTGAACTTAGATTACTGTCTAGCTCCAGCGCCCTAGCGGCTAGTGTCCTTCGCTCTCCGCCCTACGATAAGTCAACATCGAATCGCCTCCGGCTCTTCGTGTTTCCTTTATCTCAGTTGGAGCGCTCCAGGCCATACGCCGCTGACCAGGGCGCTTGCGCTTTTCCCATTAATGCTGTTTATTCGGCATTCTCTGGCTTTTTTGACTCGTTGCTTGACGTTGTTTATTTTTTTGATCTTTTGCCTGCTTTTCATGCAGCTGTTCTACAAACTCATGTGTGCTACGGTTATCCATTCTGCCTAACCTCCTTGAAAAAATCGAACCAGTGTTATTTTGACCAAGCTGTTTGAAAATATTCAGTAATGCATTTCACTTGTTTTGCATAAAGATTACCAATATATTTTTAGTAAAAATAACTCTATTAAACTATTAATAGATTTGGTGGTGTGTTAATGGAGCTGCCTAACAATATTGTTGAGGCCAACGGGGGTTTAAATGAGAAGTTAATTTTGAAAAAGGAAATCCTTTATAAAGGAATGAATGGGAGATTTGTCGAAAGATTTTATCTGACCCAGGATTCAAGCTATATTTTTAAACCACTAACAAATAATGGTCAATTAGGCAAAGAGGTCTGGGTTTATGAACATATCCTTCCCCATTTCCCAGCCATTTTTCCAAGAATTATTTCTTACTCCATAAATGACTGCACCGAACTGAACTGGATGATTCTTGAGGACCTCGGCCAGCTCTCGCATGAATTTAATGAGGAGATAGTATTAGATGTTATAAAGTGGACTGCATGGTGGCATTCTCTCCCGGTTGAACAATTGGGGAATGTACCACTTAATGGACTGAAGCCAAGAATAGAGGAAATTATAGCTGAGGTCTTTGGTAAGAAGAATGAAGTATATCGTTTAATGTCTGATTTGACCATGAAGCAGGAACTCGTCGATGCTATTTTTGAGAAACTAAGTGATTGGCAGTTGTCAAAGCTTCAAGTGTTGACCCACGGCGATTTACATACCGGAAATTTTGCGGTTGCTGGTACCGAATTGAAGATCTTAGACTGGGAGCACGCCCATCTTAATTCTCCACACTGGGACCTGTACCACCTGATTGATATGTCCCATCCTCTTTTTCCGAAAAGAGTAATAAGTCCATTGCGGGAAAGAATCTTGAGAACGTATCTTGATCTGGTTACATATGAGCATGACCGGGAATGTTTTTTTACGGAGTATTATTTAGTGGCAACTGTGTTTTCGATTTGGATGCTGTTATTGATACAAAAGGATCTAAAGGGAAATGGCGGGAAATGGTCTGTTGAGCAGCTAAATAATCAGTTTGAAGAAACGGTGTCAAGTCTTCGACAATGTGCCGCAGCACTGCTTTTATGAAAGAAAGCTCACTTTGAGTTAGTCAAAGCGAGCTTTTTTAGTTATGCTTTTTGTTCCGTTAATTTGATGATTTCAATGACAGTGTTAGTCGCTTTAATCATATTATCCACGGAAATGAATTCAAATTTACCGTGGAAATTTTCCCCGCCAGTGAAAATATTCGGTGTCGGCAGACCCATATAGGAAAGCTGTGAGCCATCGGTGCCGCCGCGGATTGGTTTAACAATTGGCGTAATGCCAAGGCTCACCATCGCTTCATGAGCAATATCAACAATTTCCATCACCGGTTTAATTTTTTCACCCATGTTGTAATATTGATCATTGAGTTCGAGTTGAATGGAGTCGCTGCCGTATTTGGACTTTAGTTCACTCACGATGCTTTCCATTAATGTCTTACGAGCCTTGAAGCTGTCCATATCATGGTCTCTGATAATGTAGTGGAGCTTGGTCAGTTCTACATCACCATTGAATGCTAATAGATGGAAGAAGCCCTCGTATCCTTCGGTATGTTCTGGTACTTCCTGGGTTGGGAGCTTGCTATGTAATTCCATCGCAATTTTCATCGAGTTGACCATTTTGTCTTTTGCGGATCCTGGGTGAATGTTGTTTCCTTTGATCGTTACTTTTGCCGCCGCTGCGTTGAAACTCTCGTATTCTAATTCTCCGAGCGGGCCGCCATCAACGGTATAAGCATGCTTGGCATTGAACGCCGCAACGTCAAACTTATGTGGTCCCCTGCCGATTTCTTCATCTGGGGTGAACGCAACGCGGACCTTACCGTGTTTAATTTCTGGATGATTCAACAGATAAGCCATGGCGGTCATGATTTCAGTGATGCCGGCTTTGTTGTCTGCCCCTAGCAACGTTGTGCCGTCTGTTGTGATCAGGGTGTGACCTTTATAGTCAGGAAGACTTGGGAAATCCTTCGGTGACATCACGACTTTAAGGGCCTCGTTTAAGACGATTTCGTTCCCATCATAGTTTTCAACGATTTGCGGGTTCACGTTTTTCCCAGTAAAATCTGTTGCTGTATCAACATGGGCGAGGAAGCCAATCGTTGGGACTTCTTTATCTGTGTTCGACGGTAAGGTCGCCATCACATAAGCATTTTCATCAATTGTGACTTCTTGCATCCCAATCGCTTGTAATTCTTCAACAAGCATGCGCGCCAGTGTCCACTGACCTTCGGTGGATGGACAAGTTTCGTTGTTTTCATTGGACTGGGTGTCAACTTTAACATAGGAAGTAAATCTTTCAATCAGTTCGTTCTTCAATTCCACTACACTCCTCTAAATTGAGTTGAATTCATGACTATCATATCACTATGGGAGAGCGGTTACACGTTTTATAGTGAGTGGCGGGCGGGTTAGTGGCGGATGACGGGACTTTACTGGCTGATAGCGGTAACTTACTGGCGGATAAGCTCTATTTACTGGCGGATAAGCCCACATTACTGGCGAGAGCGCAAATAACTGGCGGATAGGCACCAAATACTGGCGGATAAGCCTCTGTAACTGGCGCATAGAAATCATTTACTGGCGACATTACGGAACAATAATCGTCTCCCGATCATTGGTTTGGTTAGTAGATCTTAAATCCATAAAATAGTACCGATCTCGATAGGTTCCCTCACTTTGCATATCCATACTCAGCAAAATACGCTTGGCTGCATGAATATCATCCACCCCCAAAAACTCCCGGCACTCTCGATTTGTGATTGTTCGCTTAAATATCAAAAACCACTCGCGTAATGTCCTTTGGTGGGCAATGTGGTCGACCGCACCGCAATGCGGACAGCACCATGTCCGGGGCTGCTTAATCATGCCAAATCTCCCGCAGGTCACACACCTTACACCAGGCTGAAAATCACCGAAAGGAATACCATAAGTTTCACATATTGGTTTAGGAATAAAAGGTCGATGACTTTTCAAAAGTTCTGCAGATAGCCAGTTAAAGGTTTCGTGGTCCAACTTATTTCCATGTTGTGGGATACTTTTCAAAAAAGAGGGAATCAAACTGGGGAATAGGATGTTTGTATTCTTAGGGGGAGCGGCCACAATTTGTTTAGGATAGGCCAATACAACGGCACCGAATATCGGGATATCAATGTTTCGACCCCATAGCCAATCACTAATTAGTTCGCGATTGCGCTCCAATTGGACAACCGGGCTCTCATACCCATCCTGGTGTCCATCCTCCTTTGTGCGGATCAATTGGGGCGGTTTATCCTTGAATTCCAGAACCCCGCCAATATTCTTCACTTCTAAAACTGTACCAAACCAAGGAGTCAGCACAAAGGAATCCATTTGGAAATGCTCGCGCCATGCAGGAGATAAATCATGGAAAATATGGTGTTCATCAGAAAACGGGTGCTTCCGGAAGACATCAGCAACCCTCTCCTCTCCGCCAATCCCCGCCTCGACAGAGCCTCGCTTTGCCGCCAAAACCGACTGTAGCGAATGGTCAACGGCTAACCGCTGCTGCGCGGCAATTAATCCTTCCAACGTCAATGATGCATCTCGGTCTTTCATTAAATTGTCCATCACCTCACAAAACAGTACCTTCACCCTGCATCGTAGCACATCCCCACAGGCCATACTATACATCAACTGACCATTTCATAATTTTGTAAAAAATATAGCTTGACCACTATTGACCAGTTGAGTCAACGGGAGTACAATGTGATTGACTGATGTGGTCAATGCAAAAAAAGGAGGGCCGCAACCATGTTTTCGAAGTTTCTCAACTTAGATAAAGAAAAACAAGATCGAATAATAAATGCAGCCATTAAGGAATTTGCCGGGAAAGGATATGACCGGGCATCGACGAATGAAATTGTCAAAGAAGCAGGTATTTCCAAGGGATTGCTGTTTCATTATTTTCAAAACAAGAAGCAATTGTTCCTTTATGTCTTTGATTACTGCTACGAACTGATCATCGACGAATTTTACAAAAAAATTAATCTTCAAGAGACGGATTTCTTTATCCGAATGCGTCAAGCCATCATCGTTAAAATGGAAATGCTCTCAACTTATCCAGATATCTTGAAGTTCATGCAAGAGGTATTTATGGACGAATCGGCTGAAATAAAGGCTGAGTTTGATAAAAAAAAGTCAGAACTGACGCATATCAATATTGAAAAGGCGTATGAGGGGATTGATTATTCGAAATTTAGGGAGGATGTCGATCTCAAGAAAATCATAAAAATGATCAGTTGGACATTTGAAAAAATGAGTGATGAAGCGATAGAAAAAGCAAAGTTAACCCCCGGCCACGAGATCGATTATCACAAAATCCAAGCCGAAGCAGAAGAGTATTTTGAGGTCATGATTAAATGTTTTTATAAACAGTAGGAGGCTGTCACAATGAATGTTATTGAAATTAACCATCTTACCAAGACCTATGGGAAATCAAGAGGGATTACTGACATTAGCTTTCATGTGGAAGAAGGCGAGATTTTTGGATTCATTGGCCCAAACGGTGCAGGTAAATCAACCACCATTCGGACCCTCCTGTCGCTGATTTACCCAACCAGCGGCAGTGCTGCCATCTTTGGTAAAGACACCGTTCAATTTGCGCCTGAAATTAAAAAAGAAATTGGTTATTTGCCTTCTGAAGTTTTTTACTATGACAATATGAAGGTTAAGGACCTATTAAAATATTCAGCTAGTTTTTATAAAAAAGATTGCAGTAAAAGAATCAAAGAATTAGCTGCGATTATGGACTTGGATCTTAATAAGAAAATTGATGATCTTTCCTTAGGAAATAAAAAGAAGGTTGGCATTGTTCAAGGGCTGCTCCATGAGCCAAAGTTGATTATTCTCGACGAACCAACTAGCGGCCTTGACCCGCTTATGCAGCAGAAATTCTTTGAGCTCTTAGAAGAAGAAAATAAAAAAGGGGCTACCATTCTTTTTTCATCACACATCCTCAGCGAAGTGCAGCGTTTATGTAACCGGGTGGCGATCATTAAAGAAGGTAAGATTGTAACCGTTGAAAAGATTAGTACCTTACAAGAAAACAATTATAAGAAGTTTAAAGTGGAAACGAAAGTGCCGCTCGATATGGACCCTTTCAATATCAGTGGCGTCAACAATTTAGAAGTCAAAGGCAACATCATCAGCTTTTTATTTAAAGGGAATATTAATGCCATCATGAAAAAACTTGCCGATATTGAACTCGTGAATTTATGGATAGAAGAGCCAGACCTTGAGGAGATCTTTATGCATTATTATGAGTAGGAGGCCTAGAAAACTATGAATATATTTTTTCATGAGTTGAAGGCGTACCGGAAATCAACGATCATCTGGACTGCTTCCTTAGTGCTGATCATTGCTCTGTTTATGTCATTTTATCCTGCCTTTGCAAAGGATGCAGATGATTTTAAAAAGATCATGGAAGGATATCCTGAGGCGATTAGAAATGCGATCGGTTTTAACCTCGGCAATTTCTTTACGATTTTAGGCTTCTATTGTTTTCCATTATCGTTCATTACCTTGTGCGGGGCGATTCAGGGGATGAACCTGGGCACAAGCATTGTCAGCAAGGAAGTCCGCGAGAAAACGGCTGATTTTCTATTAACCAAGCCGGTTACGAGGACAGCGGTATTGACATCGAAACTGCTTGCAGCTTTTTCCTCAATTGTCATCACAAATGTCATTTACCTGGTGGTTACAATTATTGTGACATTTCAAGTCAAGACAGACGCTTTCAGTGTAAAAATATTAATCATGCTTTCACTTACCATGTTTTTTATTCAGTTGATGTTCCTTGCGTTAGGAATAATGATTTCAGTCATTGTTCCAAAGATTAAATCTGTCCTTTCCGTTTCACTTACAACCGTATTCGCGTTTTACTTTTTGGGGATGTTTAGCAGCACGAATGGTGAGGAATCGAAACGCTATATTTCGCCATTTAAATACTTTGACACCGCCTATATCATCAAACATTCTGGCTATGAAGTGTCCTTTTTAGCGGCTGGTGCCGTGGTTATCATTTTGGCAGTCGCTGTGAGTTATTTCGTTTATTTAAAAAAGGATATCCATGCTGTATAGCTGTGAAAAGGAGGATTAGGTTATGAATATATTTGTAAAGGAACTGAAATCGTACCGAAAATCGCTGATTTTTTGGAGCATTGGTGTCTTGCTTATGGTAGCTTCAGGAATGGCTAAATACGCTGCCTATTCCTCATCGGGCCAATCCATCAATGATCTTATTGCTGATTTGCCTAAATCGCTAAAGGCGGTCATGGGGTTTGGTGTGGTCGATTTATCGAAGATTAGCGGGTATTATTCATTACTGTATATATATTTGTTATTAATGGCGACCATTCATGCGGCGATGCTTGGGGCTTCGATTATTGCGAAAGAAGAGCGTGACAAAACAGCGGAGTTTTTATTCGTGAAACCCGTTTCTAGAACGAAGATTATTACGGCAAAACTATTAGCTGCGTTCACGAATATCGTTATTTTTAATCTGGTTACCTTGATCTCAGCCATAACCCTTATTGAAAAATACAACAGCGCGGGTGAAGCCGTTAATGGTGAAATTGTCCTCACCCAGGTGGGCATGTTTATTTTACAAGTCTTGTTCTTGGTTATTGGCAGTTCGCTGGCAGCCGTAAAAAAGAAACCGAAAACATCCCCATCGCTGGCAACGGGAATCTTGCTGCTAACGTACATGTTATCGATTGTGATTGATTTGAACGAGAACATGGAAGGCATGAAATATTTTACCCCGTTTAAATATTTCGAAGCTAAGAATCTAATGTTAGGCAGTGGGCTTGAACCTTTATATATTGTTATATCAGTAATCGTAGCTGCCCTATTATTAGCGGTTACCTTCACTTTTTATAAAAAGAGAGATTTGAATGCATAGCGAATAGACCGATTTTCGGTCTTTTTTTAATATGAAAAGCGAGTAAAAAAACAATATGTAAAAAGACTCACCATATTCCAAAAAATAGGTGAATAAATATTTGAAATTTATTGACTATTTTATTAATTATAAATAAACTTAATTATGCAAGAGAATAGGACAAATAGGGGGGATAAGGTTATTTTGCTTATCACTTTATTCTAGTAGAGTGATAAATTACTAGAAAAATAATAAAGGGGGAAAAGTGGTTGAAAATCAGAAGAGTTTTACCGTTACTTTTGGTCTTTTTAATGGTCTTTTCGAGCTTTGCATCGGCAGCAGCACCTTCACTGCCAAAGACTAGCAAGGCAAGTAAGACAACAGCAGCAGCTAAAGTTAGTACCTCGAAAAAACTTCCAAAATCAGTAAAAGTAAAAGAGACAGGAAAAAATTACCGAAAATCAGATAAAGTTCGTGTAATTGTTGAAGTTGATGGTGACCCTGCGATTACATATGCAACAAAGCAAGGGAAAAAATATAGCGAGCTATCAAAATCAGTCAAAGCACAACTCCAAAATAAATTACTAGATGCCCAGCAGGCTGTAAAAGGCCAGTTTGCCAAAAAGGCGATCAAAATGCAGTTCAAACAAAACTTTACGACTACATTTAATGGATTCAGTGGTGTGGTCGAATATGGTCAAATCGCTGCCATTAAAACAGTAGATGGGGTTGCAAATGTGTCGATTGCAACTGAATATCAACGTCCCGAAATTGAGCCAAACATGTTATATAGTAAAGAAATTGTAGAGGCTCAAAAAGCTTGGGAAGACTTCGGTAAAAAAGGTGAAGGAATGGTCGTTGGTATTATCGATACCGGGATTGACCCGAGCCACAAAGATTTTATTTTAACAGATGGTTCCAAAGCGGCACTTACCAAAGGAGAAGTGGATGCTGCGGTTGCCGAAAAGGGCTTGCAAGGTAAGTTTTACACTGAAAAAGTTCCTTACGGTTATAACTATTATGATGAAAATGCACAAATTCTTGATCTAGGTCCTGATGCTTCCATGCATGGTATGCACGTTGCTGGAACGGTTGCAGCAAACGGGGATGAAAGCAAAGGTGGCATTAAAGGGGTTGCACCAGAAGCTCAAGTGCTTGCCCTGAAAATTTTCGGTAATGATCCAGAAATGCCTTCTACATGGGGCGATATTGAAATCAAAGCGATCGACGATGCGATTAAGTTAGGCGCAGATGTCATCAACATGAGCTTAGGTTCGACAGCTGGTTTCGTTCAGCCGAATGCACCAGAGCAAGAAGCTGTCCAAAGAGCAGTGGATAATGGTGTGTTAATGTCCATTTCCGCTGGTAACTCTAACCACTTGGGAGATGGCTATAGCAATCCGTTAGCTGAAAATCCTGATTATGGTGTAGTTGGTACACCTGGTAGTTCAAACAGCTCATTACAGGTTGCGTCCCTCGAGAATAACTATCTCGATCTTTATGCTGCTACTTATTCATTTGACGGTACGGAAGCTGGGAAGGCTCCATATCTTTCTTCAAGCAGCGTAGATCCAAATAAATTAGAGCAAAAGAAATTTGATATTCTTGATGCGGGAATTGGACAGCCCTCTGATTTTGCAGGTAAAGATTTCACTGGGAAATACGCATTAGTTAAACGTGGAACCCTTACATTTGTTGAAAAAACGATGAATGCCCAAACGGCAGGTGCGGCAGGAATTATTGTTTATAACAACACAAGTGGTTTACTCAGCATGGCTACATCTCCAGAAATCAAGATCCCACAGCTATTTGCTTTAAAATCTGATGGGGATGCAATGAAGGCAGCATTAGATGCGGGCAAGAAAGTATCGATTGAATTCCAAGGAGATAAGAAAATAACACAAAATCCATCTGCTGGACAAATGTCTACGTTCACTTCTTGGGGCGTGACATCTAATTTAGATTTCAAACCTGAAATCACTGCTCCAGGTGGAAATATCTATTCCACGCTTAATAACAACTCTTATGGTGTGATGAGTGGGACATCGATGGCGGCCCCGCACGTTTCTGGTGGATCTGCACTTGTTCTTGAACGGGTGAAGGAGGACTTTGCTGATCTTTCAGGTGCAGCAAAAGTGGGCATGGCCAAAAACATTTTAATGAACACAAGCAAGGTAATTGATGATAAGGGCACATATAATGCGGCGTATACGCAAAATCCTTATTCACCACGTCGTCAAGGTGCGGGTGTGATGCAATTACATGCTGCATTAAGTACACCAATCGTGGTAACCAACGCTGCCACAAATGAAGCAAAAGTTGCACTAAAAGAAATCAAAGGGAACAAAGCAACATTTACCCTTAAAGCACAAAACTTCTCCGACAAAGCTGTTACGTATAAAGTGGACGGAAGTGTGTTAACAGATTTAGTGCTAGAGGATGATAATGGCTACCTTGTAGATCAATTGGAGTCTCAAGGAATTTATAAAAACGGAACAGTAGCAGAAGCAGCGCCATGGAAGGGTGAATTCCCTATTTCGTTCAGCCAAGATGAGCTGACGATCCCTGCGAAAGACAGTGTGACATTAGATGTAACTGTTGATTTAACAGATACTGTTGACTGGGCTTATAACGTCCCGTTAGATGTCCTTTTTGCTAATGGTTATTTCGTGGAAGGATATGTTACGTTAACAGATGTTAACGATATAAATCCGACGGTTTCTGTACCATATGTAGGATTCAATGGTGATTGGAATAAGTCACCAATTATTGATTCAATGATTTACGATGATAAATTTGCTGATTCCTTCTATGGCTGGACTGGTATGCTGACAGCAACTGGCACGGACGAAGATGGTAATCAGAACTATAACTATTTAGGTGTCAATCCTGCAGATGATTCAGCAAAGGCTGATAAAATTGCTATTTCGCCAAATGGTGATGGCCAGAATGATAATGCCATTCCAATCCTGTCTTTCTTGCGTAATGCTAAATCAGTAGAATACAAGATTGTTGATAAAGATGGTAATGTTCTTCGCAAACTTAAATCTGATAATCTTGTCTCTAAAAACTTTAACGATGGCGGAAGAGGAGCTCAATACTACTTAAATCCTGCCAATGCTTGGGACGGAAAAATAAAGAACAAGCTAGTTGCAGATGGTGAATATTTCTACGAAGTAGATGCAACTATTGATTATGCTGGTAAAGATGCACAAAAAGTGACATTCCCTGTCCTAGTTGACACAGTTGCACCTACTGTAACAGCAAGCGTAAATGGCAACCAACTAACCGTTGCGTCGACAGACAAAACTGGTTCGGGTGTGGCTTATTACGATATTACGGTAAATGGTAAATCTGTATATGGTAATGACGAACTCCCATTAGCGGGCAATAAAACAGAGTATACATTAAAAGAAACTCCAGCAGCTGGTGCGTTAGTAGAAGTCGCTGCCTATGACTTTGCAGGTAACTCTAGTATGGCCGAAGCTACCGTAACAAATGGTGCAAATGATGGTACAATTCCATTTATTCATGTTACCTCCATTGGTGCAACAGGAGTCTACAATTCTCATAAATTGCCTGTTGAGGGATATCTAACAGATGATTCAAAAATTCGTGAATTAACTGTTGAAGGGAAGCCTGTAAAGTTAACATTTAATGCTGAGGAAGCACGTTATGAATTCAGCACAACTGTCACTGTTGCATCAGATGGTGTTCATAATATTAAAATTTCTGGTACAGATGTGGCCGGAAATAAGATTTCCTACCTAGTCCGAGATCTGATTGTTGATACAACAGCACCAAAAATCAGCGTGGATGTTCCGTCAAAAGTAAAACCAAATGTAAGCTCTGTTGACCTTAAAGCAACGATTTCTGATAACTTTGACAAGATTCGCTACTTTGTTGATGGAAGCGAAGAATTCTTTAATGATACTAATCCAGATCATTTTGAGATGAAGGGTATTAGCAAAGAAGTCTCTACCAAGCTTGATCTAGCCCCTGGTAAAAATACCTTTACTCTTGAACTTGTTGATATTGCAGGCAATAAGACAATCAAAGAGGTAAATATCTTCCAAGGCTATCAAGTAAAATTCTACAACGGAAGCACTCTTGTTAAGCAAACGGACGTAGTTAAGAATTCAAAGGCAGCAGCTCCAGCAGCTCCAACTAAATCAGGTTATACCTTCTTCGGCTGGTATAAAGATGCAAGCTTTAAAACCAAGTTTGACTTTAACGCGCCGATTGTGGCAGACACTAACGTATATGCACGTTTTGTTAAAAATCCTTCTACACCAACATCTGTAAAAGCTGCTTCTTCTGACTACAATAAATTAACCGTCAGCTGGGCAAAGGTAACTGGTGTAAGTGGTTATGAAGTATACCGTGCCACATCTAAAACCGGTTCCTATAGCAAAGTAGCAACCGTCAGCGGAAGCACAGCTAGCTATGCTAATAGCAGCTTGACTACAGGTAAAACCTATTACTATAAGGTTGTTGCATATACAACTATTGAAGGTAAAAAACTGGTAAGTCCAAGCTCAAGCATTGTAAGTGCGAAGCCAAGCCTTAAAACACCTACAAGTGTGAAGGCTGCGAAAGCAAGCAGTACGTCTATTAAAGTTTCTTGGGCTAAAGTAAGTGGTGCAAGCGGTTATGAACTGTACCGAGCCACTTCAAAATCAGGCAGCTACAAAAAAGTAAAATCGACCACTTCTTCAAGCTACAAGAATACGAAATTAACCAAGGGCAAGACTTACTACTATAAAGTAAGAGCTTATCGTACGGTAAATGGTTCTAAGGTTTACAGTTCCTATTCTAGTGTGGTATCCAAAGGGTTAAGTAAATAATAAGAACAAAAAGGAACGCTCGGATCACTTTTGATTCGAGCGTTCCTTTTTGTGTTTACTTTTCACTAGACATTTTCACAAGGGTAATAATATCACTTGAAAGCTTGCTGTAGGATGGATTTTTCGCCTTGATATTGGCTTTGATTCCATCAATCAGCGTCAATGCTTTAGGGTTTGTAATCGTTAAAACCTGAACATTACCGTTAAAAGCCTTATCAATCACTTCTTTTGCTCGATCCAGATTATCGTCATTATTTAACTTATCTGGGTCCACTCCGTCAAGATTCCCCTTTCCTGAGGAGCCGGAGGTGCTTTTTAACACCTTATTTTGAAGTTCATCATAACGAGTTGAAGTGGTTTCATGTTTGGCACGAGCCAAAATAACAGTATCATCTAGGACAAATACTTTGATCCCAGGGATGCCCTCCCCAGATAGGCGTGATTCCAAATGAGAGGATATCCCGCCGTCATGAAGGCTGGAACTGCCAATCAAACTATAAACATTTGTGCCTACCCCTTCGGTTGTTTGGCTGTTCCGATTGGTTGTACTTTTCTTGGCTCTGTCGACACTTGGAATCACATTAACACTATTTGGGTTTTGGACATGTCCATTTCCTTTGTTGTTCACTGACTGATCATGATAATTGATATTTTCTGCAGCCCCTACTTCATTTTCCTTTATTCCGTTTTGACTTGCACAAGCTGTTAGCATCATTACCGCACCAAAGAACGGGAAGCCCCAGATTTTCCATTTTCGTTTCAACATAAAAATGCCTCCTTTTTTTAAAATTATTCTCTCCGCTGCTATTTCTAAGTATTAGTGGATTATTTTGGGAACATATTAAAATTAGTTGATTGAGAATAATGTCGAAAAATCATGGAGGTTTAAAAATGGCTGAAGAACACAAACAGAATCCTGAAACTTTATCAAGAAGGAAGTTTTTACGTAATACAGGCTTCACTGTTGGCGGTCTAGCTGTTGGTGGTGTATTGGGCAGTCTCATCCCTCGAAATAATGATAAACAACAGAAAGCACCACCGCCTGAGGCAGAAAATTTCAATCAGGCACTGATGTATTTTACACCTGAACAATATCAACTAACCGAGGCTGCAACGGAACGGATTTTTCCTGAGGATGAGTCCGGACCGGGTGCGAAAGCCCTTGGGGTAGCTTTTTTCATTGACCACCAGTTAGCTGGTGATTGGGGCTTTAATGCTCGGGAATATATGCAGGCTCCTTTTTATAAAGGAGAAAAAGTCCAAGGATATCAAGGCCGCTTAAGGCGCAGGGATATTTTTGATATTGGACTAAGAGAACTTCAAAATCACAGTATGGTAGTCCATAAGAAAAAATTCACGGAACTAAAAGGGGAAGAACAGGACGCCATTCTGAGTGATTTTGAACAAGATAAGGTGAATTTGACCACTATTTCTCCAAGTGGATTCTTCCAATTACTTAGGAGCGCAACACTTGAAGGAGCCTATAGTGACCCGCTCTATGGAGGAAATAAAAATATGAATGGCTGGAAAATGCGAAACTATCCAGGCAGCCAAATGGCTTACACAGATATTATTGAAAAAGACTTCAAAAAAATAAATCCACAAAGCTTAAAAAATCATTTAAATCACTAAGAAAAGCGGAAGCGCACGTTTAGAGCTAGACACTAAGAAAAGCAGAAGCGAACTAAGAAGAGGCAGGTGGCAGCGATGGCAAGGAAATTACCGAAAGTGGATGTAGTGATTGTTGGTGTAGGTTGGGCAGGTGGGATCATTGCTTCTGAACTGACCAAAAAGGGACTGAAAGTCGTTGGTTTGGAAAGAGGTAAGGAACGCAAAACAGAAGATTACTTTATGGTTCATGACGAACTTCGTTATGCATTACGATATGGAATGATGCAAGATCTATCGAAAGAAACGATTACTTTCCGAGGAAATGAAAGAATTCGTGCCTTGCCGATGCGGCAGTACGGTTCGTTTTTGCTTGGCGATGGTCTAGGAGGTTCGGGAGTCCACTGGAACGGACAGACTTTCCGCTTCTTGCCCTACGATTTTGAAATCTATAGCAAAACAATCGAAAGGTATGGGAAAAATAAAATTCCAGCCGGGATGACCATCCAGGATTGGGGCATTACCTATGATGAACTAGAACCCTATTATGATAAATTTGAAAAACTGACTGGTATTTCCGGGGAAGAGAATCCGCTTGCTGGTAAACGGTCGGATAAGTATCCTACGCCGCCAATGAAAAAGTCGCCGCCGCTGAAGATGTTTGAGGAAGCGGCGAAAAAGTTGAAGTTGCACCCGTATATGATGCCGTCTGCGAATCTTTCAGAATCCTACAAAAATCCAGATGGAGTGTCTCGGGCAGCCTGTCAATATTGCGGGTACTGCGAGCGCTTTGGATGCGAATATGGAGCAAAGGCAGATCCGGTGGTGACCGTTATTCCGGTCGCCCACAAAACAGGCAATTTTGAAATAAGAACCCATTCCAATGTCAGAAGAATCCTAAAAAAGGGCGATAAAGTAACCGGGGTTTTGTACACGGATGTGACCACCGGTGAGGAAATTGAGCAGCCGGCTGATATTGTCGTCATGACTAGTTATGTGTTTAATAATATCCGTCTATTATTAATGTCGGATGTAGGTAAAGCTTATGATCCACAAACGGGCAAAGGTGTCATTGGGAAAAATTATGCGTATCAAGTTATCAAAGGAAATGCGGTTGGCTTTTTTGATGATAAGGAGTTTAATACCTTTGCAGGGGCAGGATCGCTTGGCATGGTTTTGGATGACTATAATGGGGATAATTTTGACCACTCTAAGGTTAATTTTATCCATGGCGGAATGGTATCACTCAGCCAAACGGGCATGAGACCGATTCAAAATAACCCGGTTCCTGGCGGCAAACCAACCTGGGGAAAAGAATTCAAGGAGAAGTCGGTCAAATATGCGAACCGCTTTTTATCCGTAGGTGCCCAAGGTTCCTCCATGCCTTTTCAACACCATTACCTGGACCTTGACCCAACCTATAAAGATGCTTATGGAGATCCATTAATTCGCATCACCTTTGATTTTGAAGATCAAGATCGAAATCTGGCCAAGTTCCTTGCCTCGAAATGTGCAGATGTCCTCAAAGAAATGGGAGCAGATCATATTGATACAATGAAGGATTTAGGTCCATATGATATCACGACCTATCAATCCACTCACAATACTGGCGGGGTCATCATGGGGGCTGATCCTGCAACCTCGGCAGTAAATAAGTATTTGCAAATGTGGGATTATGATAACTTGTTTGTTGTAGGGGCAACTGCGTTTCCGCACAATTCCGGTTATAATCCTACCGATACAGTCGGAGCATTAGCCTACCGTGCGGCTGAAGGCATTCTTAAATATCGTGATAAAGGCGGGCAAGTGGTTTAAATTCTTTTCAAAATTGGATTTAATCATCTCAATAGTGTTAATATAGAAAAATGAATTGGAAATAGGAGGAGAAAAAATGACAACTGTAAACGATAACAATACCCTGCCGCCAAAAACTTGCTCGGTCGATCGCTTAGTAACGATGGAAGCCGATGTGAAGAAAGTTCTTGCGGGTGAAAAAACAGCGACACGCCGTAATGGCCGCTATGCAGACCCTGGTGAAATCATGACACTAGAAGGCCGTGATTTTGTGGTCGATCGCGTTTATTCCCAAGCATTAGGTGAACTAACAGATGACGATGCCCGCCGCGAGGGCTTTGAGACGGTTGAAGAGTATAAACAGTCGATCCTAAGCTATCACCCTGGCATGCCTTGGCTGCCGCAAATGCGAGTTTGGGTGCATGAGTTCAGCCCTGTTCAAAAGTAGATAAATCAGACAAGTGGTCCATTCATCAATGGACCGCTTTTTTTATGGGCATACCAAGAAAATAGCAGGTCAATTAGTTGGTTAATCATGGGAAAAAAATTTATAATATTTCTAGAGAGGGATTTCCGACAGGCTGGAGTGATAGGATGGGATTTTTATCAAAATACATAAAGACATACTGGAAATCTTTTAGCATAGCGGTTCTATTTCTTACGTTGGAGGCCCTAAGTGATTTATTGCAGCCCACCATTATGGCGAAAATTATTGATGAAGGGGTAACTAACAGGGATATTCATTATGTGTTGAAAATGGGTGGTGTGATGCTGCTCATTACAGCCGGCGGCGCTGTGGCTGCTTCGACTAGAAGCGTGGTGGCTAGTATTGTTTCTCAAAACTTTGGGACCCAGTTAAGATCGGACCTATTTAAAAAAATTCAAATGCTTTCATTTAAAAATATTGATAAATTTGACCGCGCCTCATTGGTGACAAGGCTGACCAATGATGTAACTCAGGTTCAGGTGTTTGTCAACGGGTTAATGAGAATTTTCGTGAAAGCTCCGTTACTCGCAATCGGCGGGTTGATTATGGCGACGCGGTTAAACTTGCAGCTCTCGGTTGTTCTGGCTGTAGTGGTCCCGATTGTTGCCTTGTTAATTATTTTTAACCTGCGATTAGGCTTTCCCCGCTTTTCTCGCGTCCAAAAAGCGCTGGACCGGGTGAACAGTGTGATGCGAGAGTACTTATCCGGTGTCAGGGTGGTGAAAGCCTTCAATCGGTTTGATGTCGAGGTTGACAAGTTTAAAGTGGTGAATGACGACTATAAATGGCAATCAATCGCAGCAAACCGCTTGATGGCCACCTTTAGTCCGCTGATTATGTTAACGGTCAATCTTGGTATTGTTGCTGTCCTTTGGATCGGCGGAAACGGCGTAGATACTGGTGAGATTCAAGTCGGACATATTATTGCCTTTATCAACTATATGACACAAATCTTATTTTCACTGATGATGATTTCCATGGTTTTTAATATGTTTGTTAGAGCCAAAGCCTCCGCTGGGAGAATCAATGAAATATTTTTGCAAGAGGAGCACTCAACTTGGAAGGAATGGGCAGACGAACCTTTTACGGAAAAGGGACGAATCGAATTTGAGGATGTTTCTTTTTCTTATGAAGGCGGTGTGGGCGATCCTGTCTTAAAAAATATTAATCTCACTATTCTTCCCGGAGAAACGGTTGGCATCATTGGTTCAACCGGATCGGGGAAAAGTACGCTCGTCGGACTGATCCCCCGCTTTTATGATATTGTGAGCGGTACGATTAAGGTCAATGGTGTGGATAGTAAACGGGTGGACCCAAAGATTTTACGAGAGAAAATTGCAATGGTGCCGCAAAAGAATATTTTATTTACGGGCAGTGTCGCAGAAAATATTCGCTGGGGGAAAGAAGACGCAACCGATGCGGAAGTGATAGCTGCCGCGACCATCGCAGGGGCCCATGATTTTATCGAGGAATCTCCGGAAGGTTACCAAACGAGAATTGGTCAAGGCGGCGTTAATTTTTCAGGCGGACAAAAGCAGCGGATTTCGATTGCCCGGGCGTTAGTGAAAAAACCAGAAATATTGATACTTGATGATAGTACAAGTGCGGTGGACGTCGCGACAGAAGCAAAAATCAAGGAAGCCCTGAAGAAATATGCGAAGGGGCTCACATGCTTGTTGATTGCGCAGCGGATCACTTCGATTATCGATGCCGATAAAATCGTTGTCCTCGACCATGGCAAGCTAGTTGGCGTGGGAACCCATCAGGATCTATTGAAGGATTGCCGCGTCTACAAGGAAATCTATCAATCACAAGTCGGCAAGGAGGTGTCGCCTTAATGTCAAAGGAAAACGTACAGGCCGCCTCCACCCCGCCGCCGATAAGACCAGGAGGATTTGGCGGTGCCCATCGCCGTGGACCCGGCCCTGTTGTGAAGCCGAAGAACTTCAAAGGCACACTTAAAAGGCTGTGGGAATATTTCGGTGAAGAACGAAAAATGCTTTCGGTCATTTTTATTTTTATCGTGGTCGATTCCGCATTGATGCTGCTCGCCCCCTTCCTGATTGGAAAAGCAATTGATGCAATGAGCAGTCAGGGCGGCAAAGTTGATTTTAGCTTTCTTGAGGTGATGATTGTCATTTTGATCGCTGTCTATGTGATCGACAGTCTGCTTACTTTTTTACAAGGCTGGCTGATGGCAGGTGTATCGCAGCGGATTGTCAAACGCTTAAGAGATGCTCTTTTTAAAAAGTTACAAAGATTGCCGGTATCATTTTTCGATGCTCGTTCACACGGAGAGTTAATGAGTAGGCTTTCCAACGATGTGGATAATGTGAGTAACACCATCTCTCAATCGACGACGCAATTAATGTCAGGATTGGTCATCATTACTGGGTCATTAATATTGATGCTCTTTATTAGTCCGTTATTAACGCTGGCCAGCTTAATCACTGTACCACTTGTCTTTTTATTGACCAGGACAATTGCGAAACGGACCAGTGTCTTTTTTAAAGATCAGCAGGTCCAGCTGGGAAAATTAAATGGACATATTGAGGAAACCATTTCTGGAATTGAAATTGTTAAAGCTTTTAATCATGAGGGAAAAGTCATCGAAGAGTTTGAGTTGGTCAATACGAAACTGCGTGAGGTCGGCCTTAAGGCGCAAATCTGGTCTGGGTTTTTGATGCCAATTATGAACGTAATTAATAACCTAGGCTTTGCCGTTGTCGCTGTGGTAGGCGGAATCCTAGCGGTAAAAAGCATCATCACGATTGGGGCGATTGCCAGCTTCATAACCTACTCGAGGCAATTTGTCCGACCGTTAAATGATTTGGCGAATATTTTCAACATCCTTCAGTCCGGTGTTGCCGGGGCAGAGCGTGTCTTTGAAATCATTGATGAACAAGAGGAACCGCTCGACCATCCACAGGCCATTCGTTTGGAAAATCCAAGAGGCCATGTTGTTTTTGAAAATGTTAGTTTTGGGTATCGGCCGGATGTTCCCATTTTAAAAAATGTCAGCTTTGAAGCGGATATCGGCAGCAGTACCGCCCTCGTTGGTCCAACTGGTGCGGGAAAAACAACGATCGTAAACCTGCTGACGAGATTTTATGATGTGACCGGCGGCCGCATTCTGCTTGATGGTCATGATATTCGTGAGTACACTCGTGATAGTTTACGGAGATGCTTTGGATTTGTTCTCCAGGATACGTATTTATTCTCAGGAACTATCAAGGAAAACATCAAATATGGAAATGCCCAGGCCACTGACGATGAGGTCGAGCGTGCGGCGATGATGGCCAATGCTGACACGTTTATTAAGCGGCTGCCCAATCAATATGAAACGGTCTTAACCGAAAATGGCGGTAATTTAAGTCAAGGGCAGCGGCAGCTGTTAGCGATAGCAAGAGTAATCCTGGCGAAGCCTGCTTTGCTTATCTTGGATGAGGCAACGAGCAGCATTGATACGCGAACCGAGTTACATATTCAAGAGGCCTTGCTATCCTTGATGGAGAACCGGACCAGTTTCATCATTGCCCACCGCCTCAACACGATTCAAGGTGCTGATACCATCATGGTCATCGACCACGGGGAAATCATCGAGAACGGTAATCACGAGGAATTAATAAGCCAAAAAGGTAAATATTATAGTATGTTTTATAATCAATTCAAAAATGTGGAAGCGGATTTAGAATGAGGTGGAGACTGGGGAACCAGTCTCTTTTTTGTACTCTATATAGCTTTCATTGCCGAAGTGTGCGTATTTTTGGTTGATGCGGTAAATGAAGCTGCCCTTGATTGCCCATAGAGGTGATTTTTTGCTGGCAGCGGTAAATGAAGCTGCCCTTGATTGCCCATGGAGGTGATTTTTGACTTGCAGCGGTAAATGAAGCTGCCCTTGATTGCCCATGGAGGTAATCTTTTGCTTGATGCGGTAAATGAAGCAGCCTTTGATTGCCCATGGAGGTAATTTTTTGCTTGATGCGGTAAATGAAGCAGCCTTTGATTGCCCATGGAGGTGATTTTTGACTTGCAGCGGTAAATGAAGCTGCCCTTGATTGCCCATTGAGGTGATTTTTGACTTGCAGCGGTAAATGAAGCTACCCTTGATTGCCCAATGAGGCGATTTTTGACTTGTAACGGTAAATGAACCATCCTTTCATTGCCTGTAGAGACTGTTTTTTCAAAAAAATGGTCAATGCCCCCCCATTTCATGTCCCTTCCTAATAAAATCCCAAAACCCTCTATCAAAAAACGACACTAAATAATGACAACTGTAAAGACACCTGATAGAATACTAATGATTAATAGAATTATTCTGTACCTAATCTTAAGAAATATAGGGAATAATGTTAAAAATAGCTACGAATTTAGGGGGATCGACATGAACAACAAAAAGGAAATATCGGGCCGGAAATTGCTAGGTATCGCCGGGATGGGCTGGATGTTCGATGCCATGGACGTCGGCATGCTTTCATTCATCATCGCAGCCTTAAAAGTAGAATGGAATCTAACGCCTGGACAGATGGGCTGGATTGGAAGTATCAATTCAATCGGGATGGCCGTTGGTGCCCTTGTTTTTGGCCTAATGGCAGATAAAATTGGCCGAAAAAATGTATTTATCATCACCTTATTATTATTTTCAATCGGGAGCGGTCTTTCCGCCCTTACAACCACACTAGGAGCCTTTTTAGCACTAAGATTTTTCATTGGCGCAGGTCTTGGGGGGGAACTACCGGTTGCCTCGACCTTGGTATCAGAAAGTGTCCCTGCTGAAAAACGCGGCAGAGTGGTTGTCCTGCTGGAGAGTTTTTGGGCAGGAGGATGGTTAGTATCCGCCCTTATTTCCTACTTTATCATCCCCAAATATGGATGGCAGATTGCTTTAATTATCAGTGCTATCCCTGCTTTGTATGCCTTATATTTACGAATGGGATTACCTGACTCGCCACGCTTTACGGCATTAAAGAAGAGCGAAAGAATCTCAGCATTTCAAAGCTTTGCAAAATTATGGTCGAAGGAGTATCGCCGTCAGACTGCGATGCTGTGGATTGTCTGGTTTTGCGTCGTCTTTTCCTATTATGGGATGTTCCTATGGCTCCCAAGTGTGATGGGGATGAAGGGCTTTAGCTTAGTAAAAAGCTTTGAATATGTGTTAATAATGACCTTGGCACAGCTGCCAGGTTACTTCACGGCCGCATGGTTTATCGAAAAATTGGGGCGGAAATTTGTCTTAGTCGTTTATTTACTCGGAACAGCAGTCAGCGCCTATTTTTTTGGAACGGCAGATTCCACCACCCAATTGCTGACAGCAGGAATCCTGTTATCATTCTTTAATCTTGGAGCCTGGGGCGGACTTTATGCCTATTCACCAGAACAGTACCCAACGATCATTCGTGGAACGGGTACAGGGATGGCTGCTTCGTTTGGTCGGATTGGCGGGGTTCTAGGGCCATTATTGGTTGGGTCGCTGGTGACAAAAAACGTGTCGATATCAACCATCTTCACGATTTTCTGTATCGCCGTCCTTATTGGTGCTCTTTCGGTCCTCTTTTTGGGAAAAGAAACGAAAAGAAAAGAATTAGTATAATAATTTTAGCTATAGAGATTCCTTAATTTGGAGTCTCTTTCTTTTATTGTAAATAGGGAAACGTATTCAACTAAAATATTTGAAAAACAGTACTTTTCCACTGAATAAAAGCAAATCCTTTTCGACTTTAGTGAAATAAAGAGTTTGTTCAGATAAAACAGTATTTTTACCATATTGCAAATTATTTTAAAATAATGTACAATACCACTAGACGAACCCCTAAATATTTTGTACAATGTTTTCAGAATATTATCTTTTTTTAAAACAGTTAGACAAAAGTAGTTGGGAAAATTTCCAAGAGAATTAGGGGGAAAGTCATGAGGAAGAGAAAATTAGCTGGTGTATTTATGTCTTTTATGGTAGCAGCAGGGGTGTTGGCAGGATGTAACTCAAGTACTAGTGGTGATGGGGAAAAAGGCGGAGATATTAAAATTGGTGCCAACCTCGAACTATCTGGCGGAGTAGCTTCGTATGGTCAGTCAGCAAAAGAAGGTATTGAATTAGCCATCGAAGAAATCAACAAAGAAGGTATTAATGGCAAAAAGTTAAAATTAGTGACAGTCGACAATAAGTCGGATGCTGCTGAGGCAACAAATGGTGCACTAAAACTTGCCACCCAAGATAAAGTAGTGGCAATGATTGGTGCAGCAACAAGTACAAACACACTTGCTCAAGTACAGATTGCTCAAGATAACAAAATTCCATTAATCACACCAACTGCAACAAACGCTACGATCACAAGTAAAGACGGAAAGCTAAATGACTTTGTCTTCCGTACATGCTTTATCGACCCATTCCAAGGGACAGTTGCCGCGAACTTTGCAACCAATGATTTAAAGGTTAAAAGTGCAGCTGTTTTAATTGACAGCTCAAGTGACTACTCTAAAGGTCTTGCAGCTTCTTTCAAAAAGAATTTTGAAGCCAATGGCGGGAAAATTGTTAAAGAAGAAGCATATGTGGCAAAAGATACAGATTTCCGTGCTACTTTAACAAATATTAAAGCGGCAAATCCAGAATATATCTTTGTTCCTGGTTTCTATGAAGAAGTTGGGTTAATTATCAAACAAGCTCGTGAGCTTGGCTTAAATGTACCAATCATGGGTGGTGACGGCTGGGATTCTCCTAAACTAGTAGAAATCGCTGGGGCACCAACACTTAATAACACATTTATTACCAACCACTACTCTTCAGGTGATAGTGATAAGAAGGTTCAAGAATTCGTTGCTGCATTCAAAGCAAAATACGATGGTAAATCACCGGATGCCTTTACAGCTCTAGGTTATGACACAGTATACTTCCTTGCCGATGCGATTAAGCGTGCTGGAAGCAGTGAATCTAGTAAAATTCAAAAGGCACTTGAAGAAACTGATGGATTAGAGCTTGTATCAGGGAAAGTGAAGCTTGATAAAAACCATGACCCAATCAAAGCCGCTGTTATCCTTGAGTATAAGAACGGTGAACAACAATTTAAGACAAAGATCAACCCTTAATAGAAAAGCGGAAGCGCCTTAGAGCTGACGCTAGCTCAATTGTATCTGCTAGACAAATTTTCATAGTTTGCCAAAGGGATAGGGAGCGTAACGTCTCCCTATTCCACTTTCTAAAAGAAATGTAAGTTTCCCACTATGCAAACGTTGTTTAATTGTATTTAAAAAAAGATTCGTTGAAGTCGGTCCAGAGGAGTGTAAGACATATGGAATTAATACAGCAGCTTGTCAATGGAATTTCCTTGGGCAGTATTTATGCACTAATCGCCCTAGGGTACACAATGGTATACGGTATTGTAAAACTAATTAACTTTGCCCATGGGGATGTCTTCATGGTTGGTGCATTTATAGGTTTTTATTCCATTACTATTCTTGATTTAGGATTTTTCCCAGCATTACTTATTTCAATGGTTGCCTGTGCAATCTTCGGTGTATTAATTGAGAGGATCGCCTATAAACCTCTCCGAAATGCAACCAGAATCGCTGCCCTTATTACAGCGATTGGGGTTTCGTTGTTTATCGAGTACGGAACCATTTATATTCGCGGTGCTCAGCCGGAAGCTTATCCAGATGGAATCGTTCCACTAAAAACCCTTGAGATTTTAGGGGTAAAAATCAGCGGTCAGTCCATCCTTATTTTAGGAACATCCGTCATCTTAATGATTTTGCTTCAATTTATCGTGCATAAAACAAAAATTGGTAAAGCCATGCGTGCTGTATCACATGATATGGATGCCGCAAGACTAATGGGAATCAATGTAAATAACACGATTTCAGCAACTTTTGCAATCGGATCTGCCCTAGCAGGAGCGGCGGGCGTCGTCTTTGGGGTATACTATACAAAAATTGAGCCGTTAATGGGAATTATCCCTGGCCTTAAAGCGTTTGTTGCCGCTGTTTTAGGCGGAATTGGAATTATTCCTGGCGCGATGACCGGTGGTTTATTGTTAGGTGTCATTGAGTCACTTGTAAGTGCTGCTGGTTACTCCCTATGGCGTGATGGTGTAGCATTTGTTGTGCTAATCTTAATTTTAATTTTCAAACCAGCTGGTTTATTTGGTAAAAATATCAGGGAAAAGGTGTAAGGAGGTCTTTTAGCAATGGCAATTTTAAAACAAGCAAAATTTTTCTGGACCTCGATCGTTTTAGCCGTTATATTTTCGGTCGTCATGCAATTTTTAATTAATGGTGGTTCATTGAATCAGTTTTATGTAAATACGCTATTTTTTATTGGTATTAATATTATTCTTGCAGTAAGTCTTCATTTAATTATTGGTATTACCGGTCAGTTTTCGATTGGACATGCCGGGTTCCTTGCCGTTGGTGCCTATGCCTCAGCTATTATGACAATGAAATTAAGTCTCCCATTTCCAGTGGCCCTTCTTGTTGGTGGTGTAGCTGCAGCAGTAGCCGGTCTCATTATTGGGATTCCCTCCCTTCGATTAAAAGGTGATTATCTAGCGATTGCTACACTTGGATTCGGAGAGATTGTAAGAATTGTCTTCTTAAATATTGATTATGTCGGTGGAGCAAGTGGAATGACAGTCTCCCACTTTACCACATGGCCATGGTTGATCGGTTGTGTTATTTTAACAATTGTAGTGATTGCGAACTTTACAAATTCGACTCATGGTCGAGCATGTATATCGATCAGAGAAAATGAAATTGCTGCCGATGCGATGGGGATTAATACAACCTATTATAAGGTAACAGCTTTTGCCATCGGTGCGTTTTTTGCCGGAATTGCCGGTGCATTATATGCGCATAACTTTTATATTATCCAGCCAACAAACTTTGGCTTTTTGAAATCATTTGATATTTTAATATTCGTTGTTCTAGGCGGGCTAGGTAGTATGTCAGGAGCAGTGATTGCTGCGATCCTGTTAACGATCATTTCAACTTACCTATCTAGCTATCCAGAGGTTCGGATGGTTATATACAGTCTTGTCCTAATCGTGATGATGCTTTTCCGTCCGCAAGGCCTGCTCGGCACAAAAGAAATTACCTCATTCTTTAAAGTTGGTAAGGCAGCTAAAGGAGGAGTACAGCATGACAACAAAAAAACAGTTGCTTAAAGTTGAAAATGTCGGGATCCGTTTCGGCGGTTTAAAAGCTGTATCAGATGTAAACGTGGTATTAAATCAGGGTGAACTCGTCGGTTTAATTGGCCCCAATGGTGCAGGGAAAACCACATTTTTTAACTTGCTGACAGGTGTCTATGTTCCAACGGAGGGAACCATCTCGTTAACAGGCGATAAACTTAATGGCTTAGCACCGTATAAAATCACCAAAAAGGGAATCAGCCGGACATTCCAAAACATCCGCTTGTTTAGTGATCTGTCTGTTCTCGATAATGTAAAAGTTGCTTATCATTCGCTGGCAAAGCATTCGATGGTAAGCTCGATCTTCCGCTTTCCAACTCACTTTGCTGGTGAGAGGGAAATGGAAGAAAAGGCCATTGAGTTCTTGAAAATCTTTAAGTTGGAAAATGTGATGCATGAAAAGGCGAAGAACTTACCGTACGGCCAGCAGCGCCGCCTTGAAATTGCCCGGGCATTGGCAGCCGGCCCCAAATTATTGCTGCTTGATGAACCTGCTGCCGGAATGAATCCACAGGAAACAGAAGAACTAATGAACTTAATTGCGTTAATTCGTGAGAAGTTTTCATTAACAATCCTCTTAATTGAGCATGATATGGGCCTTGTAATGGGTGTGTGTGAGCGCATATATGTGCTTGATCATGGTCAATTAATTGCGGATGGGACACCAGAACAAATCAGAAATAATCCAAAAGTCATCGAAGCCTATCTTGGAGAGGAGGTCTCCTAATGCTAAAAGTGAATGATATAAATGTTTATTATGGTAATATCCACGCGTTGAAGGGTGTTTCCCTCGAGATCAATCAAGGAGAAATTGTTACATTGATTGGTGCCAATGGTGCGGGGAAAAGTACGCTTTTACAAACCATATCCGGACTATTGAAGCCAAAAAGTGGTGAAGTATTGTTTGAGAGTGAACATGTAGCCGGTAAGGTCCCGCAATCAATTGTAAAACGGGGAATTTCACAAGTACCGGAAGGCCGCCGCGTGTTCGCGAACATGTCAGTGGAGGAGAACCTTGAATTAGGTGCGTACTTAAGGAAAGATAAAAAGGGAATTCAAGAAGATTTTGAAAAAGTTTATCAGCTGTTCCCACGGTTATTAGAGCGTAAAAAGCAGCAATCTGGGACCCTTTCAGGCGGGGAGCAGCAAATGCTAGCGATGGGACGAGCATTAATGGCTAGGCCGCGTTTATTATTGTTAGATGAGCCGTCCATGGGTCTTGCGCCGCTATTAGTAAAAACGATTTTCAAGATTATTGAGGAAATCAATAAAACGGGCACAACAATTCTATTAGTAGAGCAAAACGCCAATATGGCCCTCTCGATTGCCGACCGTGCTTATGTTATTGAAACAGGAAAAATTGTCGCTTCTGGTACAGCTGCAGAGCTTAACTCAAGCGACCAAATTAGAAACGCTTATCTTGGCGGACACTAGTTCGATCAAAAAGGAGTTGAGGATTCCCCTCAACTCCTTTTGTGATTAAATCTTTATTTTCCGTTGTTCAGGATCTAGCCGGAATTGCTGACGCCGTTTCGGCTGCAGTAAATGTCTAATCTTGTTCGCATAATCCTCATATAGCTGTTCAAGGCCAACTAATGTTAGTGAAAAGAAGTTAGCATAATTCTTTTGGACTTCCCACTTTAACTCGTTCTTTCCACAAATACTATATTTATTTAGCTCTTCTATTTCTACCCGAATCTTCGCCAATTCAATTCCTTGCTGCTCTTTAGGAAGCGAGAGAACATGGTCTATCTTTTCAATATAATGAATCGATTTCTCAATCTTCCAATTAATTTCACGATACCCTTCTACATCAATCAGCCCATATTTTAATTTAAATTCATTTAGTAGTTTAGCAGATTCATAGGTCGAATTCACAATATCATCACGGGTCATATCCTTCGTTTCATAGCTGAGCATATGCTTCCAAGAAGGTTGAATGATCGCCTTGCGGTGGTCCTCAAGGGTATGGCAGAACTTTTTATAGCCGTGCAGTTCTGGATGTTCAAAGGCTGGGCTGGCAGGGTCAAGGAACGGTGCAAGCGGTGCGACAAAATAGAAAATCCGTTTGTCCTGATGACAGGCAAGATGAATCTTTTCACAGAAATCAATGTTTTCTAAGGCGCTGTCATACGTTTGTCCTGGAATTCCAACCATGAAGAATAAATCGATTTTTTTGCAGCCGTGCTTTAAGGCAAACAGGAGCGTATCGATGACTTTGGAGTTGGTACAATTAAATTTCCCATTATAGTGTCTAATCTTTTCATCATGGGTTTCAAGCGTGATCTCAATACTATATTTTGGAACACTTTCATTCATTTGCTTAAAGAACTCTTCATCCGCATACTGGAATAATTCAAACACGACTTCATTTTTAAGATTGAGTTCTTTCAGGCGGCTAAAGAACTCTTTGACATATTCACGTCCACCCTGGCGCAAATCATGGAGGATAAAAATGGGTGCCCGGCTAAACCGGGAGATGAATTTAATATCTTCAATGAGCTTTTCAGGTGACCGTAAGGCGAGCGCACCACGGTTGCAGTTCTGATTATAAGCATCCTTCGAACCACCGCATATCAGGCAGTTTTGTGAGCAGCCCCGCGCCGTCAATAAGGCGGTATTCGGGTACTGCAGCCAGCCATTGTAGGGCAGCGGGTCAAGGAAGTTCCGATATTTAAAGACCGAGCGTATCGCATAGCGATATCCTGGCACATCCAGATCATCTAAATCCTTTGGTACATAGGTAAGCGGATTGCAGCCAATATCGCGGCCCTTTTTCCACGTTAAATTGGGGATGTCAGCATAGTGGGTATTTCCTTGTTCGATTTTATTCATCAATAGCAACATCAGTTTTTCGGTGGAATCGCCGCGCATTACAAAATCGATACAGGGATATTCTATCAATTCCTTATGATAATAGGTCGAAGACAGGCCGCCAAAGATCACGGGGATATCAGGATGCAGCCTTTTAACCACTTTGGCTAATTCGATACTGCCGTGTGCATGTGGAAGCCAGTGTAGGTCAATCCCGAAGGCCCTTGTTTGGACGTTCTTTAACTTTGCCTCGACATCAAATTTGTCACTCATGAGCATTCGATTGGCAATATTAATGATTTTTACTCGAAGACCGTACCTTTCCAGGTATTCCGCGATACTGGTAATACCAATTGGGTACATCTCAAATACGGGTGATGAGGGAACTACATCACTGATGGGGCCGGCAAGCAGGGAGTTTTTTCGAAAATCATAAACGCTTGGTGCATGCAAAAGGACTAAATCGTATTTCATTTATTTCACCTCATGGAAAATAGGATAGAAACATCATCTTTCATAGGCTTAAAAAGATCGTATGTGAAGTATGGAATATACGATTTTTTTAAAGAAGATATTATCTATTTTGGAAATGAAAGTAATTTATTATTGTTGATTTTAGTGTACTATAATAATTGTTTATTAGAGTGACAAATGGGTGACAGATTTTGGGTGATTTTGTGTAAATCCTGCTAAACCTGTATGCTTGAAACTAGTTTAGAGTCTTCAAAGTCAGGGAGGAATGATAACGTGGCACAAGCAAAAACGAATGCGATGCGCATTTTAGATGCAAAAAAGGTCAGCTATGACATGCTTACCTATGATCATAAAGACGGAAAAATTGACGGTGTCTCTGTTGCCGAAAAAGTAGGCAGGGATCCTAAGGAAGTCTATAAGACGCTCGTGGCACAGGGCGCCAGCAAGAATATTTATGTCTTTGTTATTCCGGTTGCTGAAGAATTGGATTTAAAAAGGGCGGCAAAGGCAGCTGGTGAAAAGAATATAGAAATGCTCCCCGTCAAGGATATTCAGAAATGGACAGGATATATCCGCGGCGGCTGTTCACCAATTGGTATGAAAAAGGAGTATAAGACATTTATAGATGAACAAGCAAGGGATCTGGATACCATCATTGTCAGTGCCGGGAAAATTGGTGTCCAAATTGCGTTAGCCCCTGCCCGCTTGCAAGAGGTCACAAAAGCTGACATTGTCCCAATCATTAAGTAAGATTTTTTTCCTAGGCACTCACCTATAGGTGGCAATCGCATAAGATAGGGTGAAATTATCTTACGAGTGTCACGATAAAAGGGAGTGTTGCTCAGTGACAGGAAAAATTAAAAATTACTTTGCTGGCGGTAATACAGCTAGAGGTTTCCATAATTTATATGATTCCAATCTTCAAGATCTAGACCGGTTATTTATTCTAAAAGGCGGACCAGGAACAGGTAAATCCTCACTCATGAAAAAGATCGGCAATGAGTGGCTTGAAAAGGGCTATGATGTTGAATTCTTACATTGTTCTTCTGATAATAATTCCATTGATGGCGTGTTAATCCCGGCGTTAAAGGTGGGAATTGTCGATGGAACTGCCCCGCATGTGATTGAACCCAAAGCACCAGGTGCAGTGGATGAGTATATTAACCTCGGCACAGCTTGGAATGCTCGTGCCTTAGCGACCCATAAAAGTACCATCTTGAAGTTAACCAATCAAATCAGCCAGTCCTTTCATAAGGCATATGATACGTTTAAGGAAGCATTGGATATACATGATGATTGGGAAAAGATCTATATTAACAGCATGGATTTTAAGAAAGCTGATCAATTAACGACCAAATTAATTGATTCCTTTTTTGGAAAAATGAAGCTTAGTAAGAAATCAGATATTCGTCATCGCTTTTTAGGAGCAGCAACGCCTAAGGGAGCGGTCGATTATGTTCCGAATTTAACCGAAGAGATTCCAAAACGTTATTTCATTAAAGGGCGCCCGGGCTCTGGTAAATCCACGATGCTGAAGAAGCTTGCGGCAGCGGCTGAAGTCAGAGGGGTGGATGTTGAAGTTTACCATTGCGGCTTTGACCCGCACAGCCTTGATATGGTTATTTTCAGGGAGCTTGGAATTGCGATTTTTGATAGTACGGCACCACATGAGTACTTCCCAAGCCGAGACGGCGATGAAATCATCGATATGTATGAATTACTAATCGCTCCAGGGACAGATGAAATTTTTGAAGAGATCATTACTAAAATCTCAACCAATTATAAAAATAAGATGAACGAGGCAATCTCTTATTTAGCGCGGGCAAAGGAACTTCATGATGAGCTGGAGGAAATCTATATTGCGGCGATGGACTTTTCCGTTGTTGAAGGAATCCAGAACAAAATAGCCGAGGAAATCAGGGAGTTAGCGGCGAGTAAAGTAGAGTAACAAAACTTTCAATGATACTTCTCACCAAATTAGGCACGGCGCATACCTTAAAGGGAAAATTAAATAAAAGGGGCTAATAACCTTGGATCATTTCAATTACCCTCAGGGTCATGGAAGAATGCCTAATTCTCCTTATGAACACACCCTCCGGCAACAAACACAAGCGCCGCCGCATGGAGGAGGTCACCAACCGCCGCCGCATGGAGGAGGCCATCAGCCGCCGCCGCATGGAGGAGGCCATCAGCCGCCGCCACATGGGGGAGGTCATCAGCCGCCGCCGCATGGAGGAGGTCATCAGCCGCCGCCACATGGGGGAGGCCACCAGCCGCCGCCGCACGGGGGAGGTCATCAGCCGCCGCCGCACGGAGGAGGTCATCAGCCGCCGCCGCACGGAGGAGGCCATCAGCCGCCGCCACATGGGGGAGGTCATCAGCCGCCGCCGCATGGAGGAGGATATCAACCGCCATATGGAGGCGGTCCACATTATGGCAGTGCCCCGACTGCACCACCGCCAGCCTTTATTCCACAAGAATCAGTTGGCTTATATGCGGTTGACCCAGGAGGAATTAGGCACTGCCTGTACCGTTATACCTATATTTGGTTAAGAAATGGAAGTAGCTTCTGGTATTATCCAACCTACGTGGGCAGAAACTCAATCGGCGGGTATCGCTGGAGTGGAAACCACTGGGTATATTATGGAACGGACTTAAATAGAATCCGTTCATTTAGTTGCCACTAATAAATAGGAACTGCCCTGAAAAAATGGGCAGTTCTTATTTTCATTCTAAGAATGTGGATTTGTTTTGCTGCTTTGTCACTTGTTGCGTTTATTACCTTTGCTGTTATCACCGCTGACAAATTCGCTGGAAAATTCAGCTTCCGACTGTCCTGCTTGCGGGGAGTTTTGATTCTTGCTGCCTTTGTTGTATTTCTTCGTCATCATTGATCCCTCCTTTTCACTATGGTTTAGTTTGCTTTCGAGTATGTTGTTTATTCAGGTAAAATAAAGGTAATAGTTGAATGATGAGATAGCTGGTGGGAATTTTTTGAAAGGGTGATTGAATGCAGTCAAAGATCGATTTGTTAACACAACTATTTGAAAAGAATCGCAACGAAGCCAATGCTGGACCGATGAAGAAATACATGAAAGACCACTTTCCTTTCCTTGGCATCAAGAAGCCGGATCGGAGTGTGCTGGAGAAGCAATTTTTTCAAGAAACAGGATTATTAAAGGAGCCGTTTAACCAAGCATTTATTCGCGAACTTTGGGCGAAGGATGAACGTGAGTACCAATATACAGGATTGGTTTATATGGAAAAATCGCTGAAAAAGCTAGAGAAGAGTGATTTACCCTTTATGGAGGAATTGATTCAAACGAAATCGTGGTGGGATACGGTTGATGCAATTGCTCCCAAACCGGTTGGGGAAATTGCCAAAAGGTTTCCTGAGGTCGTGGCAGAAACGATTGATAGCTGGGCGACCCATGATTACCTTTGGCTGCGCAGGGCGGCACTTCTTTTTCAATTAAAGTATAAAGAGAACACGAATGAAGAGCTTCTTTATCAATACATACGTCTGAATGCAGACAGTAAGGAATTTTTTATCCAAAAGGCCATTGGCTGGGCATTACGGGAATATTCAAAGTCCAATCCTGCTTCCGTGAAAAAATTTATCGAAGCGACGAAGCTAGCACCGTTAAGTGTTCGGGAAGGAAGTAAGTATTTAGGTTGAGCATCTGGGAGATAATGTATTAGATTATCTGTTAAAATAGCAATAATGAAAAGGGATAGAGGGTGAACAGCATGATTAAATGTATTGCAACAGATATGGATGGGACATTATTGAATTCAGTTCAACAAATCAGCTCAGCAAATAAAGATGCTATCTTAAAAGCGCAGTCACAAGGCGTTGAAGTGGTGGTCGCGACAGGCCGGTCGTATCAAGAGGCTACTTACGTACTTTCTGAGGCGGGCTTAACCTGCCCGGTTATTTGTGTGAATGGCGCGGAAGTACGTTCCGAAGAGGGGGATATCCTTTCAGCGACGCCGATTGGGAAACAATTAGCTCGAGAGGTTGCTGCAAGACTTGCAGAAAAGGACGTGTATTTCGAAGTTTACACAAATCAGGGTGCCTTCACGATTGATCCCGACAAGGCCGTTTCCATTCTTGTTGATATCGTGATGAGTGCGAACCCAGAAGCCAATCAAGCTGAGATCACTGAAGCAGCAGGGGCAAGAATCCGTGATGGCTTAGTCCAAACAATTGAAGATTATGAACAGCTGTTTGCGAATGATCAGTATCAAATCTATAAATTTCTTGTCTTCTCGTTTGATGGGGAAAAATTAGAAGCGGCAAATCAAGCATTAGCAGACTTAGAAGAACTTGCTATCGCTTCTTCCGGTCATGAAAACCTCGAAATCACGAATCGTGAGGCTCAAAAGGGAATTGCACTTGAATCGTTTGTAAAAGCAAGAGGAATTGATTTAGCGGAAACGATGGCGATTGGTGATAATTATAATGACGTATCGATGTTTGAAAAAGCAGGCAGATCTGTGGCGATGGGAAATGCCAATTACGAAATCAAATCTCTTTGTGATGTAATTACAGACACCAATGTTGAAAGCGGCGTAGCAAAGGCGATACATGAAGTAATATAAGTTGTAAGTTGTAAGTAAGGGTGTCAGGCACCATGTGAATATTTCACATGGTGCCTGACACCCTTTAGGTTTTGTTTTTACATAATCTCAATTTTTAATGAATTCACCTGTGAAACTAGGAGTTCTTCGTAATCTTTTTGGGCTTGGTAGTAGATTTCTTGTTCGCCGGCTTTAGGGTTTTCTTTTTTGGCCTTGGTAATTAAGTCTTTTTGGATCTTCTGGGACATGACAATCATTTGATACTGCTGCTTTTCTGTTGCCCAAAATTTTTCTTCTCCGTACTCGTTGATCAGCTTTTTAGCGGACTCAAATTGATTATATTGTCCGCGTGCTTTGCTAAGGGCTGCATCTACTTCCGTCTCCGTTGCTTTATGACCCTTTTCATCCGCGAGTAGAGCCATCGCCCGGAGGCGGATGATTTGTGTTAATAGCTGATTTTTATCTTCAAGTGTTTTTTCCTGTGCCTCTAAATAAGTTAGTTCTTCCTCTAACTGCTCGCCCTTATATTGTTTCTGTGCGCTCTCACGGTTGATGGCCAGCTGCAATTGATTAATGAACTTATAAAAGCTGACATCCTCATCAGTGATCCACTCGCCATTCACCTTGGCAACCCCTTTTGGCTTGGTTACGTTCATTTCAATGACTTTCTCGGTCTTTTTCCCATCCTTTTTAAGCGTAAATACGGCCTCATATTTACCGCCCATCGGCAAATTCACTTTGCCAGTATAGGTGCCATTTTTCCCTTCCTCCAGCTTGACATCATAACTGCCATGATCCATTTCCGTCATTGCTAGGTGGGCAGATACATCTAGCCCTTTTACGGCTTTCTTATTTTCGGTTACTTTTACTTCAAACGGCATGGCTGTATCCTTAACGAAATAAAGATCCTTCGTGACGTCCACTTTATAGTCAGGGTCTGAACTGCATCCTGCTATCACGGCAACCAGAAGAAGGATGGCGAATATTATCCGTATCTTCATGAGCTGATTCCTCCTAAATTATGAGTTTGTAAAAACTCGTCTACTTTATATTTCCTCATTTTTCCATTTTCCAAATATGCTACATGGGTACAAATCTGTTTGATTTCGTCCAGATGGTGCGAAGACAGCAGAATCGTCTTATCCTGAAGGGAATGGAGTACATCTAAAATTTCTTTTCTTCCGAGCGGGTCTATTCCGCTCGTCGGTTCATCAAGAATCAGCAGGCTGGAATCTTGATAAAGGGTGATCGCTAAACCAAGACGCTGCAGCATTCCTTTCGAGTACTTCTTGACTTGTTCATGGCGGTCGTCCCACAGGCTGACCGAGCGAAGTACCTGCTCAATTCGTTCCCGGTTGGCGGTCTTCGTTACCGCCTCGGCAAAGAACGTCATATTTTCCAATCCGGTCAGCATCGGATAAAGCATAAATTTTTCCGGCAGATAGGCGATTGCTCGTTTCCACTCCTCATTTTTCTTGTTCACGGCAATCCCATTTATTAAAATTTCTCCTTGTTTGACTGGCAGTAATCCAAGCAAACTATTGATAAATGTCGATTTCCCGGCACCGTTTCGGCCAACCAGGGCACAAATTTCATTCCGGTGAATGTCTAGATTGATTGAATCCAAGACTGTTTTTTTTCCGAATGATTGGTTTAAATTCTTGACGTTGATCATTCGTATCCCTCCTTACGATTGAATACAATCGCTGTGGAAAATGAAGCGATGAGCCAGAACAATAGATTTCCAAGCAGGAAGAAGGCCGGCTTCGTCCACATAAACGCTTGTAAGAGTCTCGACATATGGCCGAAGGAATATACCCCCGTGCCTGTTTCTAAAAACATTCGAACAGCCTGAAGCGGATTTAAAAAGTAGACGGAAGAAAATAGTTTTACATTTTCATGGGTCACATTCGGTAAGAACGACAGCAAGATAAAATCGTGCAAGAAGAAAAAGTAGAACCAGACGAAGATCGTAAACCCTAATATCTGCATCCTCGAGCGACTGATACTGCCGATGGCGGCACCCATTTGCAAGAACACAAGGCCCATGCAAACAATCGCTGCCACAAAGATGAAATAACTTTTCATATCAAGTTGAAAGTTAAATTTTAATAGTAACAAATAGACGAAAAACCAAGTGATCAGCGGGACAAGGACAACGGTATAGAGTCCCAGGCTTTTTTTGATTAGGAAGCTTCCGAAATGGTCTGTCTTTGTCAGCAGCATAATCAAAGTCTTTTGTTCTTTTTCTTGAAAGATCGAGAATGCCCCGATAAATAAGCATAGAATTGGAATAAAATAGATAATCGTATCAAACAGGTTGATTAAGAGCACATAAAAGCCTTTATCAAATGAAAGGGCTGAGGAACGAAATAAAATTGCAATTGAAATCAGAACAATAATACTTAAACTTAGCCAAAGTCCTTTTCCTCTTATATTTTCCTTCCATTCCTTCCAAATGTAATGCATAGTAGGTGTCTCCCCTTTAGTAAAATCCCCACGATAAGCAAGGTGGCAATAAGGATAATTGCTTTCGAATGTGTTCCTTTTGACGCTGATAGCGGGTGTGGGTCATGGAACATGATGGCTTCCTTTGACAGAGTCGCGTTCATTTTTTCATAAATCTTCAATGCAGGACTTTTTAAAAATAAATAGGATAATTCTTGGTCTTCAATTAATTGGTATAAAGAAGAACGATAGGTTATTGGAAAATCCCCAATGTGGTCTTGGTCTAAATCGGTTATTGGGAACGCGCTGCCCCAGTCATTCCCTTTGCCATCCTTGCTCCAGGAATTATTCTCACTATTGCCGCCAAGAGTTACAGCAGGAATCGTATTTTCGGTAATTTGGTTTAAGGTAAATACTTGTTCGTTGGAACTCGACCACAGTTCAATTCCGATTTGGTTTTGAACGATTTTGTTGTGGCGAAATTCATTTCTGGTTGCTTGATCAATATACATACCGCGTTGGTTCATATAAAAGGTATTATCGGCAATATCATTGTCATTGGCTTGGAGTAATAGTAATCCAAAGGATTGATTGCCGTAGTTCACGAGAAATTGATTATCCTCGAGTTTCAAATGGTTTGAGTTCATAATCGCGGCCCCGCCGGTATTCATCGTGAATATATTTTTCTTGAAAATGTTCTCGTCGGAATACATGTAATGCAAGCCATATCTTGTGTGGCTAATATTATTTTCATAGCTTTTATTGTTGTTGGCATATTCAAAGAACATCCCGTCCCGGGTGCCTTCAATCGTATTTTTTTCAAGCAGATTATCATTGGCATAATAAACGTGAATCCCATTTCCCTGGGCTGCAATTTCGCCTTTGCCCAGGCCCTTAATCTGGTTGGAACGAATGGTATTATGGTGCGCCTGGCTTAAATAGATGCCGTGAAAGGAGTCGCGGATGCTGATGTGTTCAACGACATTGTTGTTTGTGTAAATCTTAATGGCCGCGTACTCCTCAGCAGAGTTCCGGTTCATCCCTCCATGCATGACGGTTAGATGGCTCAGTTTCACATCAGGGGCTTTTATGGAAATGACATTGCCCGATCCGTCTCCTTTAATCACCGTCTTTTTTGAGCCAATGATCGTTATCGGTTTGTTGATGACAATATTGCCCTGGTACGTTTTATTTTCAAGCTGGAGGACCGCCCCTTCTTTCAGGCTGTCGATAGTTGCTTGTAATGGTTCGGCTGCCAGCTTTTTCTCAGGGCTCATGACTAGCAATAGAGAAAAAATGAAAGATACGAGCGCAAGTTTTTTCATTTACTTTCGATCCTTCCATAACGGAATGAGTAAGAGAATAAACGCAGAGATCACCAAATATGTTCCGAGGCCAAGCAGGCTGTTGGTTTGGAAATTCGCCACCGTATTATGACCTAAAATAGGCGGAACAAACGGATCCATTTTGATCGGAGCTTCAGGACTTAGATTGGTGCCAAACTTTTTCAATGCATGGTGAAGATCATATACACCGAGTCCGCCGCCAATCACAAATAGGCCAATCAATCCGTAAAGAACGGATTTTTTTCGGAGCAGGGCGGTTAAAAGCGTAAGAGCCGCTAATCCTCCAACTAAATAAGGTAAATACGCTAATTCAGGGAAGTTTTTTTCACTGAAGTTGGCCATCCCAATATAGTGGTTAAGCCCATTCACGATATCAATTTCCCCTGCGAGCTTATTCGGATACACAATGATATTTAACCCTTCTGGATATTGCGGAGCAACAAAGACCATTTTCCACCATGGGAAAAATAGTGAGATGACTATTAAAATAGTTGAAGTAACAAGTAATAATGAAGAAACTACTGATAATTTTTTGGTTTTACCCTTCATGTTAACATCGCCTTTTTAATGAAATCGGTAGTAAACGGAGAAGGGTATCAATCTTTTTCATTGATACCCATCACCAACATATTGCTTAAATTACTGTTTTGGTTTGACAAGGAAGTAACCGGTCATTTCTTGGTGCAGCGCAGAACAGAAGTTTGTGCAATAAAGTGGGTAGGTTCCTGCTTTATTCGCGACAAATTCCATTGTGTTGGTTTGTCCCGGCTGGACTTCCATGTTTAAGTTATAGCTGTTGATGGCAAATCCGTGGGTAATATCTTCATCGAAATCAATATTTGTCAGATGAATCGTCACATGATCTCCTTCATTTACTTCGATCACATCAGGACGTTTTGCTTTGGCATCAAAGATAAATTTCGAACGCATCGCGATACCATATACATCGACTTTGTTACCATTACGAACGATTTTTGTATCGCTCTGCTTGTAAACAGCTTCCTTATTCTTTGTGTCCTTCGGATAGACTTCAATGGTTTTGATTTTATCCGCTTTAATCATTTGGGCATAGTGTGGTTCTGGGTTAACGGGTGCTGATTGGATGATCTTCATCTTGCCGCTGATATCAATTAACTGCATCGATTCAGGATGAGAAGGTCCAACGGATAAATAGCTGTCTTTCGCAATCTTATTTAAGGCAATGATATATTTTCCGTCAGGTGCAACCGTGTCACCTTCTGCGGCAACAGAGTGTCCTGGAGAATATTGGACAGGGACACGATCTAATGTTTCACCTGTTTTTGGATCCCATTTCACAATTTCCGAAGAAATAAACATCGTTGTGTAGGCCATGCCTTTGTCATCAAATTGCGTGTGCAGTGGTCCTAAGGCATTTTCAGGGTTAACTTCTCTTTCCATCACGGATTTGTAATTAAGGACTGGAATACCATTGCGTTCACCAGCGAAGTCTTTGTTTGCGACAGCTTTAAAAGCTTTTTCAAAAGAGAAGACGGTCATGGTTGGTGCTAATTTTCCAGAGGCAATGAAGTGTTTGCCATCTGGTGTTACGTCGACACCATGTGGTGATTTTGCGACTGGAATTAAATAAATGCCGCCTTTTTGCTTCTCAGGGAAGATCATTTTCTGACCGCCCACATTTTCGTACTTGCCTTCCTTGACCATTTTCTCAAGCTCTTTCCAGTTGAAAAGAACAATATAGTCACGGTCAGCTTGTGAAGCGTTAATTTCAAGGTTTGTTGTTGATTCTTCGGTATTATAAGTCGTCATAACCGCCCAATCCGCTGATTCTTTTTTACCTGCATCAGAAAGGTCATAGGACCATGGTGGAAGGGCGACTTGGTAACCAATATTTAGCTTTTGTTTGTTTTGATCAAATGTGACAGCAGACATCACGCCGCGATATTTTGTACTGTAATCATCTAGTGATTCGTATTTGTGCTGCAGCGGCACGGCGAAGCGAGTCGGCAGGAACATATACTCGGTATTTTCCGTAACGAAGGCCGCACAGTGTGGTCCGCTTGTATTTGGAACGTTAATGATGTCTTTCACGGTGAATGTTTTTAAGTCCATCGCGGCTGCACGGCTGTTACCAACATCGGTCGCGAACATGTATTTCCCGTCATAGTCACCTTTTGTTTCAGAGAAGGCCGGGTGATGTAGGTCTCCCCATGTATAACCGCCCATTAATTTCTTCGAGTGTTCATCGAATCCGTACCCTGTAGCCGAATCCTGCGAGAAGACCGGAACCGTTCGAATATGACGCATGGATGGCACACCATAAATAAACATTTGACCGGAGTGGCCGCCGGAAGCAAATAGATAGTAATCATCTTTTTGGCCGAATGGGACATATACCTTTTCGGCATCGCTCTTTGTGCTTGACGCTGCTTGCGTGTCTGTCTTAGCTGAGAAATCTGCAAACGTAATCGTTGCTGCGACAAACCCGGCTAAGAGACCCGATGCAATCGGAATCCATTTTTTCATTATGTACACCACCTTTTTTATTTTTCAGAGGCTTGTTTCAGTAGGTCTAATACTT
This sequence comes from Neobacillus sp. MER 74, assembly GCF_023714155.1. Classification (NCBI taxonomy): domain Bacteria; kingdom Bacillati; phylum Bacillota; class Bacilli; order Caryophanales; family Bacillaceae; genus Neobacillus; species Neobacillus sp. MER 74. The sequence goes on along the minus strand of NZ_JAMAUV010000006.1, from coordinate 187,342 downwards.
GCTTACGTTCCTCGTCAGATAATGGATTTTTCCCAATCACACCTGACATGACAGCAGAAGTAGGCGCTTTTAAAAATTCTTCAATCGGCTTGCCATGCTTGCCTTCTACGTTTACAAACGCTTGGGAAAGATCTGGGCCAACTGCTCCACCCGTAATTTTTAGAGATTCAACACTGTGGCAGCCGAGGCAGCCTTTCTTGTTAAGGATGTTATCCTCATTGGCAGAAACCGTTGTTGCTTCTTTTGAGTCGGTCGTTGTTTCTTCTTTAGCAGCAGAAGTTTCTGTCGTCTCTTTCGTTTCTGTTTGTGCCACTTGAGGCTGTTTTGCGGAATCCCCCATGATCACGCCAAACACTAAGTAACCTAATCCAAAGCCGAGTAATGTACAAATAACAAAACTGATAATGGCTTTATTCATCTTTTTCCCTCCTTTTTTCTCAAATGAACATCTTCATCCTAAACACTTCCATGTCAGAAAAATGTGACCTACCGCACACCTTTGTTATAGTTTTTGAACGTTTTGTGAAAGGGCTTAATATCACGTGATTTGAAAAGATGAACGTTTTGTGAAATTCGTCACTACATCAAGTGACGCAGTTCTTTACAATAAAAGTAAGTGATCATCAAAAGGGGATTTTTAATAAGGGTGGTGAAAAGGATGATTCAAGTCGATTGTTTAAAAGAGCCGAATCTAGCAATCTATCAACAGGTTGCCCAAATGGATTTACTTCGGAAAATTGTTATCTTTAAGGATTTATCGGAGAAGTCGCTAGCGATTATTGAAAAAAGGATTCAAACACTCGAGTTGAAAAAAGGGGAAAGGATCATTTCGGAAGCGGAAGTGGCCAAGGGGATTTATTTTGTTCATACCGGTGCAGTGAAGTTAACGAAGCAGGATGAACAGGGAAATGAAATTATTGTCTGTGTGAAGCAACAAGGGGATGTGTTTGCAGAAGCCTGTTTGTTTACAAAAAGGACAGAGTACTACCCGGCAACTGCGACCATGCTTCAGGACGGGAAAGTCTTATTTTTAGATAAATTGGAACTTGAACGGGATTTGTTCAACCATCCGGAATTATCGATTCAAATGATTAGTTATATGAGTGATGTGCTCCGGGAAATGACCTCGCAATTACGAGACGTGGCTTTGCTCGATGTGTATGCGAAGACTGTTAAGACATTAGAGCGCCTCGGTAATAAATTTAATAATGGCCTGAACAGATGGGAAATAGAGATTCCCTTGACCATTCAGGAATTTGCCACCGTGGTCGGAACAACCCGGGAAAGTGTCAGCCGCGTCTTCTCCAAGTTAAAAAAAGATGGCATCATCGAAATGAAATCACGGAAGATTATTATTCGCGATTGGTGTACGCTGTGCACGTTGCTGCATCGGGAATATTGACATAGAAAAAAGCCCTTCACTATGAGGGGCTTTCCGTTTACTTAGTAAATTTATACGTCCAAAACCGTTCATTATTAATCCACTTCATCACTTGCGGGTCTTGTTTTTTTAATTTCTCTTCCATTCCGATAAACATTTGCTCGGTTTGCGAACGGTGCGCCTGGATGGCTGCCATTTTTGTTTTGGCAACAGGGCTGATGTCATTGAGAATATCTGGTTCCCCGAGCTCATCAACACAATTGTTTGAGAAGGCAACACAGTGTAAGGTTGGCCGTGCGGCTGGGCTCATTTTTTCAACCGCGCGAACGACCGCCGCACCAGTGGCATCATGGTCCGGGTGGACAGAGTAGCCTGGATAAAACGTAATAATAAGAGAAGGATTAACTTCCTCAATCAAGGCTAACATTTGATTGGCAAGTTTCTCTTCATCTTCAAATTCAATCGTTTTATCGCGGAATCCGAGCATGCGCAAGTCTTGAATGCCCAGTACCCGTGCCGCTTCCTTCAATTCTTCTCTTCTAATCTTCGGCAAGTTTTCACGATTGGTAAACAGAGGATTTCCCATGTTGCGTCCCATTTCACCTAACGTTAAACAGGCATAGGTAACAGGGGTTCCGTTCTGCACATGGGTGGCAATGGTGCCTGACACCCCAAATGCCTCATCATCAGGGTGAGGGAAAACAACCAATACTTGGCGTTCTTTTTCCATAAATTCTTCTCCTTTCGGGCCTTGCATTCTTATTCAAAAGGGGTGCTGGAAATCTCCAAGGCAACCGCTAGTTTTCCATCATGGTCGTGACCGGCTAATAAGAGACGATTGTCCTCATCAATTTCGTAATGAGTGATCCCTTCTGCGTAAATCCAGCCAAGCTGAATCTTTAACCCAACCCGAAACGGGCCATTCCCTGTTATTTTCCCTAATTCATAACGGACAAGGGCATTGCGGATGAATGCACCGGCTGAAAAGAAGCTTTGATCGTTATGTGAAGCATAGGCACCGTTGGTCGTTTCAAGGTGAATGTAGACATCTTTATTAGCAAAGCTGTTAATAGCATCTTGTGCACCTTTTACATCAATAAGTTCCAAAATGAAGCCTCCTTTCCCATCATTAATTTTGAGATTATGTCTAATGTCTATTTTAGTTAATAATGTAACTATCATACTAAAATCAGGTAAAAAATGCGAAACTGGTGCCTGACACCAACAAATGACCTCAAAAAAGAAGAGTCGATCAAGCGATCGGCTCTTCTTGACTCTTTCTTATTCCACACAATCTTCGCAGTACTCGGTAACAGCTTTCGCTCCACTGCGGTAAGCCCCATGCCAGGTTGGTCCAACGTATTCGTTGAGACGGAAACCTTGCTGGATGGCTGCTGTGATAAATTCCTTTGCGACATCGACCGCATCATAAACGGATTTTCCTTTTGCTAATTCCGCTGTAATTGCTGATGAGTAGGTGCAGCCCGCCCCATGAGTGTAGGTCGTTTCAAATTTTTCCGACTCATAAAGCATAAATTCTTTTCCATCATAAAGCAGGTCAACGGCTTTTTCTTCTGATTCAAGCTTGCTGCCGCCCTTAATCAGCACGAATTTGGCCCCTTGTTCGTGGATTTTTTCAGCTGCTTCCTTCATTTCCGCCACAGTACGCGGGGTTTTCATGCCAGCCAGCTGTCCTGCTTCAAATAAATTAGGAGTCACGACTAAGGCGCGTGGTAATAGAAACTCACGCATTGCATCGGTAGTTTCTGGATTTAGGACCTCATCTTCACCTTTACAAACCATAACAGGGTCAATCACGACACGTTCAAGTTTGTTTTCATCGATTTTCCGAGCCGCTAATTCAATAATCTCTACAGTCCCAAGCATGCCGGTTTTCATCGCATCGATCCCAACGGAAAGAATGGTTTCAAGCTGAGTCTCAAGCGTATCAACAGCAATGGGGAAAACATTGTGGTGCCAATGGTTTTTGGGGTCCATTGTCACGATGGATGTCACTGCAGTCATTCCATAAACGCCAAGTTCCTGAAAAGTCTTTAAGTCCGCTTGTAGGCCAGCGCCGCCGCTTGTATCAGAACCAGCGATTGTCATCACTTTGTTGATGGTCATATGTATGTACTCCTCCTTAAATTTTTACTCTTAATTATTATAGAACATTTTTCAAAAATTAACAGGAGTCACAAAATGCTCGATCTATATGGTCAGTTTGAAATTCAAGTTTGCGAAGGTTGTAATGGCTATATTAAAATTATTGTTACACGCCAATATATTGAAAAGCCATCAGCTGCCTTACTGGATTTAAACTCGATTCATTAGGATTATGTGGCACAGGATAATGGCTATCAAGCTGTGGGCGTGGATATTGATGTAAATGAAGAGGGTGCAGGGTTGATGAAGGCTGGGGCAATTATTTTATCAGGTGGAAAATCAAGCAGGATGGGCACCAATAAGGCCCTTCTAAAAATAAACGAGAAAACGAACATTGAGAGAATGGCAGATGCACTAAACCTATCGTTTATTGATATAATTCTTGTAACCAATCATCCTGAAGACTACCAATTTTTAGAAGTGAAGATGGTCTCAGATCTGTATCCTGGTCAGGGCCCCCTTGCAGGAGTACATGCAGGACTGCTGGCATCTCCATTTGAAACGAATTTTGTCGTAGCTTGTGATATGCCGTTTGCTTCCGCGGAACTTGCCGAACTGCTTGTCAAAAAAAGCAGCGGTTTTGATGCCGTCATCCCAATCATTAATGGAGTCCAGCACCCATTGTTTGCCGTCTTTCAAAAAAGGGCAGCGGACGTGGCAGCACAAATGATTGAAGCGGGACAACTTCGGATGAAACATTTGCTTGAACGCTTAAATGTCCTGTATGTAACAGAAAAAGACCTTCAGGCATACAGCAGCATCGATTTAGAGCGGGTCTTTTTTAATATGAATCACCCAAGTGAGTACGAAGATGCTAAAAAGTGGGCGGAAGATAGATAAGGTGGAAAAAGGGGACCGACTACACGGTTCACATAATTGGTGAAATTGGTGGATACCAAGTGATCAAAAAATGCAGAGCCTAAGTGCTTAGGGGTAGGGGTGTAAACCGATGATGTACGAAATTTCAAAAGAACCAATCGATATTCAAGCGGTCATAGATAAGGTTGTCCAGCGTAATGCCGGTGCGATTACCACGTTTATCGGCACGGTTCGGGAATTAACCAAAGGTAAAAAAACATTATTTTTAATTTATGAAGCGTACGAAGCGATGGCGGTTAAGAAGTTGGCGCAAATCGGCAAGGAAATTGAACAACGCTGGGAAGGTGCGTGCGTGGCTATCACCCACCGCGTCGGCCGTTTAGATATTACCGATGTGGCAGTGGTTATTGCCGTCTCGACGCCGCACCGTGCTGATGCCTATGAGGCGAACCGCTATGCGATTGAACGGATTAAAGAAATTGTTCCAATTTGGAAGAAAGAACACTGGGAGGAAGGCGAAGCATGGATGGGAAATCAGCTCGAAACAGTTGCCTATCCGAGCGGTAAGCCAGAGGAGAGTGACTTAAATGAATAAGGTGTTATTTTTTGCTCATTTACGTGATGCGGTCGGCGGTGCAGAGTTCCTATCTGTCGATGCCGGTGGTAAAACGGTGGCGGAGTTAAAGGCAGAGTTAGCGGCTAAGTATGATCTGCCAAAGATGGATACGGTGATGACGGCCATCAATGAAGAGTTTGCCGCAAACGATGAAGTGATTCAAGCGGGGGATGAAATTGCCTTTATTCCGCCTGTAAGCGGGGGCTGACCAGCATGGACGAACGGTATTCACGGCAGGTCCTCTTTGCGGGGATCGGCAAAGAAGGACAAGCAAAGATCCGCAGCAAGCATGTGCTGATTATCGGGGCAGGGGCCTTAGGATCCGGAAGTGCGGAGGTGCTGACGCGGGCAGGTGTCGGCAAGATTACGATTATTGATCGCGATTATGTGGAAGCCAGCAACCTGCAGCGCCAACAGCTTTATACGGAAGAAGATGTCGCTGAGAAACTTCCCAAGGCTGCCGCGGCGGAGAAACGTCTGCGTGCGATTAACTCAGATGTGGAAGTGGTCTCGATGATCGGTGATGCTACCCCTGAGTTATTAGAAGAGCTTGTTGTGGACGTTGATGTGATGATGGATGCGACTGATAATTTCGAAACGCGAATGGCGATGAATGATGTCTCGCAAAAATACAAGGTTCCATGGATTTACGGGGCCTGTGTCGGCAGCTTTGGGATGACATTTTCGATGATTCCTGGGAAAACCCCGTGTTTGAATTGTTTGTTGCGCTCTATTCCGCTCCAGGGGATGACCTGTGATACAGGAGGAATCATTTCTCCAGCTGTCCAAATGGTCATTGCTCATCAGACTGCGGAAGCGCTGAAGATGTTGGTGGAGGATTGGGACGCGGTCCGGACTTCCTTTGTCAGCTTTGATTTATGGAGAAATCAGTATACAAGCTTGAAGATGTCGAAGGCGAAGTTTGCCGGCTGCTTATCTTGCGGCGAGGAGCGGACCTATCCCTATCTCGATCAGGAAAATATGACGAAGACGACGGTACTGTGCGGACGTGATACCGTGCAAATCCGCCCATCGTCGGCAGGTGAAATCTCGTTAGAACGCCTCGCCGGTCAGCTTGGTTCACTAGGATATGTGGTGAAGGGCAACCCTTATTTGGTTTCGGTTGAAATGGGCGTAGAGCGGATGGTTATTTTTCAAGATGGCCGCGCCCTCATTCACGGCACCAAGGATTTGACACATGCCAAATCAGTTTACCAGCGGATTTTAGGATAATTTGAACCCGTGCCGTCATTGGTGCGGGTTATTTTTTCAGCGTTCGACTTGTTTCACGTGAAACATTGAAGATCATGTCGAAGTGTGATATCACTTTGCGGGCTAATTTTTCGAAAAAAAGGCGATACTCATGTAGAATAGAATCGAGACTGAAATTAGAGGTGCTAGACAAGTGAATATATCTGTCCAAAAACTATTAGCGAAAATAGAAGCGGAATTGAAACTAGCGAAGAGCAGTACAAAAGAAGAAAGCATGCGTGAAAAAGTCTACTCTATTAAAACATTATGTGAGTTATTGCTAGATGAAACACCAGCGCGGAAGAGTGAGGCTCCAGCCGCTCCAGTACAAGCAGTTCAGCCGGCTGTCTCGTTCCAGGCCTACCAACAGCCTGTGATGAATCAGCCCATCATACAACAAGCACCAACAATACAGCAGCCCAAAAAACTGGATATGGAAGACGAAGCAAACGGAGATTCATTGTTTGATTTTTAAAAGGGGGAAATATTATCATGAAAGCTTTTATCATAGTCGGTGCCATCAATGCTTTTATCGCAGTTGCGCTTGGCGCCTTTGGAGCCCATGGATTAAAGGATAAACTCGATGCATATTATTTGGATATTTGGAAAACAGGGGTCACGTATCAAATGTTCCACGCAATCGGGATGTTAATTGTAGGTTTGTTAATTGGAAAAATAGCCACCGCCAGCCCGCAATTCACTTGGTCAGGATGGTTAATGCTGGCGGGAATTATTTTTTTCAGCGGAAGTTTGTATGTGCTGAGTTTAACAAAAATCGGCATCCTAGGAGCAATCACACCAATTGGCGGGGTCTGTTTCTTAGCCGCATGGATCCTAATCGTTGTTGGAGCAGTGAAACATTTATAATTGAAAGACAGGCATTGGGGGCGCCCGATGTCTTTTTTTGTCTCTCAAAAAAATCGGCTATGATGATTTTGGCACCATGTTGATTGGAGCGAAACGCCTGAAGCGGAAATCAACATGCCAATATAACATAACCAAAAAAATAAACACCAATTGATGGTCAATTGGTGTTGGCTTCATAGGATTTACCTTGGCGGGAAAGTCGCTGGAGCGGAACTGCCATATGGATATTCATACTCAATTTCCTCTGGAAATTGAATATAATCGACAGCAACCATTGGGATAAGCCAACGGGTCCCGGCTTGTGGGTCACTTAAAACCACATGGTCTCTTCCTGCCGCTTCAATAATCCCCGTAAATTCTTTTGCATTCCATTTGTTATTGCCCTCAAAGGTGGCAAACACAGTGCACAATTTTCCTTTATTCAAGCGTAAAATATTTTCGATGTATGACTGTTCAAGTGGCAGTTGGCCTGGAGCCATCCCTGCAGGTGCGCCAGCCCCCCCGCCCCCGGCACCGGCTGGCGGAAATTGTGGGAATCCTTGTGCACCTGGTGCTGGATAAAAACTTTGCCCGCCCCCCGGCATCCCTTGAGCTCTCTGTTGTTGCTCTGCTGCTCCAGTATAAGGCTGAAAGCCCTGTGGATTGTAGAATTGATTCATCCTTTTCCCTCCTAAAAAGTGAATAAAACGAGTGGAACAACTTCCTATTAATACTCCTTTATCCCAAATTGGTTACAAATAGGAAAAATAATAGCTCTGAGATTAATGGAGTTCTTTCTAAGACTCGCTGTTTAAATAGTATGAGCACATGGAGAGAAATATGACTAGCTAGCAGGGGAGGAACAGCAAAAAAAGTCCCCAGCCGCAGCTGAGAACTTTTAAAATTAAACATGTAAGAAATTTGCTACACGTTCTTCCTCTAAGATGTTACCCACAAAGAAAGAGCCAAATTCTCCATATCTAGCACTTACTTCATCAAAACGCATTTCGTAGACAAGCTTTTTAAACTGAAGGACGTCATCTGCAAACAAGGTTACGCCCCACTCATAATCGTCAAAACCAACGGAACCGGTGATGATTTGCTTCACTTTTCCAGCGTATGTACGACCAATCATTCCGTGGCTGCGCATTAAATTCTTACGCTCTTCCATCGGCAGCATGTACCAGTTATCGTTACCCTCACGTTTTTTATCCATTGGATAGAAGCAAACATGCTTTGTTTTAGGAAGCGCTGGGTAAAGCCGCGCTAAGATTTGTGGATTTTGGTATGGATCCTCCCCAGCGGGCAAATAGTTACTAAGCTCGACAACCGACACATAAGAATGGGCAGGAATCGTAAATTCAGCCAATTTTGTTTTATTGAATTCGGTTTCAATTTGGTTTAGTTCTTCCATCGTTGGACGAAGAATCATCATCATGAAATCGGCTTTTTGACCAACAATTGTATATAAAGCATGACTGCCTTCTTTACGTTCCTGTGTGGCATTCCACTTCTCAACTAGACTTAAAAACTCGTGGATGGCGGCCTGGCGTTCATCACTAGGGAGCATTTTCCAAGTTGTCCAATCAACCGTCCGGAAATCATGGAGGCAATACCAGCCATCTAGCGTTACTGCTGCTTCACTCATTATAATCACTCCTAAATAATCATTCTTCTTATTAACAATCTTTACTATAACATAGTTTGACCCAGTGGCGCGCGAATAAACCTATCTAAGCAAATCAATGGATATTTTTCATGGGAAAAGTAAATCATAAAAACTAGCGCGTATTTTTTTGAAAACATAAACTTTTTAGATGAAAACGCTATCTTTGAGTCTTATCATTGAAATTTTAAAAGGGTAAAGTATGCTAATTTATGTAGGTTGATTAAGGGAGGATTTAGTAGTGAGTGATTTATTTGAAGGATTAAAGCAAAAAATTTCAGGCCGTGATTTGAGAATTGTTTTTCCAGAAGGATTAGATGAGCGGATTGTCAGAGCGGCAAGCCGTTTAGCAGAGGAAAAACTGATCACACCGATTTTAATTGGCAATATCGAAAAGGTTCAGGCGAAAGCAGCAGAGCTTGGCGTTTCTTTAGATGAGGCAGAAATTTATGACCCAGCAAGCTATGCGGGCATGGACGAGCTGGTTTCAGCTTTTGTTGACCGCCGAAAAGGGAAGGCAACCGAAGAGGATGCACGCAAAATTTTACTTGATGAAAACTACTTTGGCACTATGCTTGTTTATTTAAATAAAGCACACGGTCTTGTCAGCGGTGCGGCCCACTCCACGGCTGATACAGTGCGCCCAGCATTACAGATCATTAAGACAAAAGAAGGCGTCAAGAAAACGTCCGGCGTATTTATCATGGTTCGTGAGGATGAAAAGTATGTGTTCGCTGATTGTGCAATTAATATCGCTCCAGACAGCAATGATTTAGCAGAAATTGCGATTGAAAGTGCGAAAACCGCTCACATGTTTGATATGGAACCGCGCATTGCGATGCTCAGCTTTTCAACGAAGGGTTCAGCGAAATCTCCTGAAACCGAGCGAGTGGCTGAGGCAGTCGCGGAGGCAAAGCGTCGTGACCCATCGCTTGTTTTAGACGGGGAATTCCAGTTTGATGCAGCATTTGTTCCATCGGTGGCAAAAAGCAAGGCACCCGATTCTCCGCTGCAAGGAGATGCGAATGTGTTCATCTTCCCGAGCCTTGAAGCTGGAAACATCGGCTACAAAATTGCACAGCGCTTAGGCGGATTTGAAGCAGTTGGACCGATTCTGCAAGGCTTAAACGCTCCAGTAAACGATTTATCACGTGGATGTAATGAAGAAGATGTCTACAAGCTGGCGTTAATTACAGCAGCACAAGGGGTATAAGAGTTAGTTTGCAAGGAAGGGCTGGTCCATTGTTAAGGTGGATTGGCCTTTTTGGGTTTGTTTTACCAATTTTTGTATAAATGTGCTGAGGCTTTGTAAAATTATCATGATTTTCGTAAATAAAGTATAATACTTTGTATAATAACTATCGGATTTTGTATAAATCCTATTAAAAACTATTAATTCAACTCAAGGAGCCACCGAAATGGAAGGATTACTGCGTCAGCCGCAATGGCGGATTATCGATCAATCAGCGGCGGGCATTCATTTTCAAGCATTGCAATCATTCGGGACCGATGATACCCTGTGTGCCTCCGTTGGTTCGGGTCAGGCACCAGCCACAGCCAGGACGTGGGTTCACCACAATACGATCGTTCTCGGCATTCAGGATACTAAGTTGCCATTTTTACCAGCAGGTATTCAGTTTTTACAGGAGCAGGGCTATCATGTGATTGTCCGAAACTCCGGCGGCCTCGCGGTTGTTCTCGATGAAGGCGTCCTCAATATCTCGTTGATTTTTCCAGAGGCGGAAAAAGGGATTGATATTAATCGCGGCTATGATGCGATGTGGCAGCTCATTCAACATATGTTTGCTGATTTCCCGCATCAGATTGAGGCTCGGGAAATTGTCGGTTCTTATTGCCCGGGAAGTTATGATTTGAGCATTGCGGGGAAAAAGTTTGCCGGTATCTCGCAGCGCCGTCTTAAAAAAGGGGTCGCTGTCCAGATATATCTCTGTGTGAACGGCAGCGGCGCTAGGCGAGCCGAACTGGTGAGGGAATTTTATAAACTAGCAAAACAAGATGCAGAAACGAAATTTGCATACCCAGAAATTGTTCCAGAGGTTATGGCGTCGCTTGCGGAATTGCTCGGAACCGATCTTACCGTTGCCGACGTGATGCTCCGTCTACTAAACCAGTTAAAGGATCACAGCGGGCTCTTGTATGCGGGTCCATTAAATGAGTATGAGCTGGGGTTATTTCCAGGTTATTATCAACGGGTCATTGACCGAAATGAAAAAATTAACGCCATGTAAAAAGCCGTAAATCCCGAATAGTCGGATTTACGGCTTTTTTTCAAAGAGATGTTGCGCTTTTGCTCTTCTCCCTAATGCTCTTTATTCAGCTACCTTTTCTAAATTTCCGTTTCGGTCCATTTTAAATTTCGTAGCCGGTCTTTCTTCTTCTTCAAATAATACAAGCTTGCGGGCGCGGTTCATGATCTTCATTAAGGTCTCGTAATCTTCTTGAATTGTTTCTGTATTTTGCTCAAGACCCTCAATTTTAGCGGCCATTTCTTCATTTTGGCGTCTTACTTCTGCCAACTCTCTTTTTAATCTTTCATTCTCACTTTTTAATGCTTCATTTTGCAGATTGGAATGATGAAAGTTTTGCAAGTAAGTAATAACGGAATCAAGCGAAAGCTCTGTGTTATTTACCTGACGATAGGTTTGAGCTGGTGTTTGAACCTGTGCTTGGGTATAAACAGGTGCTTGTGATGGTGTCGAAGCAGAAGGGTTTACATACGTTTCCTCTGCCATCTCTGCTGTCATATCTGGCATGTCAAAGCTAGTTTCCAGCGGCATGTCCATTTGAGCTGGGATTGCATCAAACTCCGGTGCTCCAGTGAGCGGCGGGCTATATAGCAGCTTTTTCTTGCCGCCTTGCTCTTTCCCTAACACTCTTTGTCTTTGTTTTCGCTGCTTTTTCGCTAATTGTAGTGCTTTTTCGTAACGATGACGAACAACAGCATTCCATCTGAATCCACAAGCCGCTGATGTACGATTCAGTTTATCGCCTACTTCTTCAAAAGCGTTTAGCTGCGTACTTCCTTCTCTTACATGCCTAAGGACAGTTTCGGCTAAAAGCAAATCATTCTCATCTGTCCATGCGTCTTGACGAACTTTCATATGTTCAACTCCCTTTTCTAGTTTTTGGATGAACCCGCCCATGCTTCTTGACGAGTTTTTAAAAGTTCTAGTCTTAGGATGGACAAGTTTTTGAACCTTTATACCAAAATGGTTGCAAGGATAGTAGATTTTTTTAACGAGTTTAGTAAAGATTGCAACTTGCATTCGAAAACAAGAAAATGTAAAATACCAGAGGAGTTAATCGGTTGTTTTAAGCTATCCAAGCTGGATAAACTATAGATATAGATTGCAATGACAGTTATTAAGAAAGGGGTGTCTTACATGTCCAATGAATTTCGCGTATGCGACGATTGTCAGGCCGTGAATTTAAAGACATTGATCCCTCGGTTAAAAGAACTAGATCCAGAGGCTGAAGTCAAAATTGGCTGCCAATCCTACTGCGGACCTGGCCGGAAAAAGACCTTTGCCTTCGTCAATAACCGCCCCGTTGCTGCATTAACGGAAGAGGAATTAATGGAGAAAGTGAATAAAAAGATAAAATGATCACCTCAGTCGTAGAAACTCAGGTGATTTTTTTCCCTCATCCATGTCGAAAAATCGTGTAGAATTTTGCTGAAAATAGGGTGGTTTTTGGGATATAATAGAAAATAATAAAGTAAAGGGCATGAGGCTCTTTAACGCCAGGAGCAAGTTTACGAGGGAGAGGGAAGTCTATGGCCTATTCGGCGGAAAAACTTAGTGAAGAAAAAGTCTTTAAAGACCCCGTCCATCGCTACGTCCACGTACGTGACCTGGCCATCTGGGATTTAATCGGAACGAAGGAATTTCAGCGCTTACGGCGCATCAAACAGCTCGGAACAACATTTTTAACCTTCCATGGCGCTGAGCACAGCCGCTTCAACCATTCTCTAGGTGTCTATGAAATTGTCCGCCGCATTATTGATGATGTGTTTGCGGGGAGACCGGAATGGAATGATGATGACCGCCTGTTGACCCTATGTGCCGCGTTGCTCCATGACCTTGGCCATGGTCCGTTCTCCCATTCATTTGAAAAAGTATTTGATTTTGACCATGAGGAGTTCACCCGGCAAATTATTTTAGGGAATACCGAAGTCAATAACGTGCTGCTGCGTGTGGGGCCAGATTTTCCTAAAAAAGTAGCTGAAGTGATTGCGAAAACATCGGAGAAAAAGCTGGTGGTCAGTATGATTTCCAGTCAAATTGATGCCGACCGGATGGATTATTTACAGCGGGATGCCTATTTTACCGGCGTCAGCTATGGTCAATTTGATATGGAACGTATTTTGAGGGTGATGCGGCCGCGCGAAGATCAAGTAGTCATTAAGAAGAGCGGCATGCACGCAGTCGAAGATTATATTATGAGCCGCTACCAGATGTATTGGCAGGTGTATTTCCACCCGGTATCACGCAGTGCGGAGGTTATTTTGACAAAAATTCTCCACCGCGCTAAGCAATTGTTTGAAGAAAACTATACTTTTAAATACGAACCCATCCATTTTACGTCGATTTTCAATGAAAAGGTAACCTTAGAAGACTATGTAAAATTAGATGAATCGGTGATTTTATATTATTTTCAAATTTGGCAGGAAGAGTCAGATCCTGTTTTAAGCGACCTCTGTCGTCGGTTTGTTAACCGCAATCTCTTCAAGTTTGTTGAATTTGACCCAGCAAAGGAATACAAAAAGCTCGCTGAACTAGGTTCCTTATTCAAAAAGGCAGGGTTGGACCCTGAATACTATTTAGTGGTCGATTCCTCGTCGGATTTGCCGTATGATTTCTACCGTCCCGGTGAGGAGGAAGAGCGGCTCCCGATTCATTTGTTGATGCAAAATGGGGAATTGAGGGAGCTTTCTCGCGAATCGGAGATTGTTGATGCGATTTCGGGAAAAAGAAGAACCGACCATAAGCTCTATTACCCGGCTGATTTTGTTCTTGATGATTCGACTAAAAAGAATGTGAAAAAGCAAATCCGTGCCCTTTTAGAGTTATAGATCGATTGGTAATAGGTGATTGGTGATTGTTGTTTGGTGCCTGACACCCAAATGGAGTAGGAGATGACGAACGTTGTTAAATGATCATGCGAAACTGATGCAGGCGGTTATGGTTTCCGGTGAGATTATCGGGCGTAAGAAGCTGCAAAAGATGATATATATTGCGAAAAAGGTGGCATTTCCTTTTCAAGAACGGTTCCAGTTTCACTTTTATGGCCCCTACTCAGAGGAGTTGACGTTACGGGTTGAGGAGCTTTGCAATATGGGCTTTCTCAATGAGGTGAAGGAGAAAAAGGGCGGCTATTTTCAATATCGCTATACCTTGACGGAGCCGGGGAAAGAGTTTTTAAGTTTGAATGAGGTGGACATGCCGTTTTTGCAGGATTGTCTCATTGATATGAATGAACAGAATGCTAGATTCTTGGAATTGGTATCAACGGTTTTATATTTTGATAATCTTTCAAAAGAAGAAGTGGCGGACAAGGTGTTTACATTAAAGGCAAGCCAGCGCTATACTGAGGCGGAAATTGATGAGGCCTATCAGTATATCGAATCGTTAAAGAGAAAAATTCAATAATAAGCTATATAAACACTGCTTGAACCGTGTGCGTACGTGAGGGTTCAGGTGGTGTTTTTTGTTTTTTTTAATGGTAAGTTTTATTTTGATTTAATTTTCTGATAAATAATTATTCTTTTGAATGGAGATTTGTTATGATTTGGATAATGAGGTAAAAAATATAACATTTGAGGGGGTTCCCGCAATGACAGGAACGATTGCAGTCATTATGGTATTTGGCATACCCATTACAGCCATTATTACTACTCATTTTCAGAAACAGTCAAAAATCAAGGCAGGTATGCTGAAGGATGAACTCGAGCTAGAAAAACTTAAACACGTAAATTACTTAGCCGAAACCGAAAAAATGAAACTTGAACTAGAGAAACTGAAGCTAGAAAGCCCAAAAGACGAGATAAAGTTTTTGTAGGAACTAAAAAGGTGTCAGGCACCATGTGAAATTTTCACATGGTGCCTGACACCCAATCTTCGCTTTTCTATTTATTGATCGCTTTTTCGTACGCCAGCGATTCCAAGGTTGCTTTTGCTCATTTCTTCGATCATTACATGGATGGCTTCTTTTGGTGCGCCTGTTGTTTCGCTGACTGCATCCGTTACTTTTGTAACTAGGGCACGCTTTTGATCGTCGGTACGTCCTTCAAGCATTTTTACTGTTACATATGGCATGTTTTTTTCCTCCTCCATTATTATGTATTTAGTGATTAAGCCGCGAAACGATCGCTGCAGCTATTCTATGTTAGTGTTCCATAATTCGACGAAAAGTGCAATAATCGATGATACTTTTGATTTTCTTTTTCTAAACGGTTTCATGTATACTAAAAGGAATATAGATAGATAGAAAACGGAGTCTGCACACGTAAGCGGGGCCTCCGTTTGAGATGGAAGGAGATATGGTGTTGGAAAATTTCAATTTTCTTGCCTATCCGTTAAGCATGATTCCTTATTTGGCAATTACCCTGATGATTGCCTTTACGTTTCATGAATTTGCCCATGCGTTCGTTGCCTATAAATTCGGTGACATGACCGCACAAAAACAAGGCCGGTTGACGTTAAATCCGCTCAAACACCTTGATCCGATCGGCACGATCTTAATATTTATTGCCGGCTTCGGCTGGGCCCGTCCGGTACCGGTGAATCGCTTTTTCTTTAAAAAGCCTCGTCTAGCTGGAATACTCGTTTCTGTTGCCGGGCCGCTCAGCAATCTGATTTTAGCTTCACTCGGATTTGTTGTCGCATTCGGGTTAAGCCGTTTCGGTGCAGCCCCGTCTGAAAGTTTTTATGATTTTCTGGAAATCTTTATCCGGCTTAATATTGTTCTGTTTATCTTTAACTTGCTGCCATTCCCGCCGCTCGATGGGTACCGGATCATTGAGGACTTAGCGCCGAACCATGTGCGCGCGAAAATGACGCAATATGAACAGTATGGCGGGTTGATTTTTCTAATTTTAGTGTTTACCCCGCTTGATCGCTATACGATCGAACCTATATTTGCGGTTGTCATTCCGTGGGTATGGGATGGGTTAAGTCAATTCTTCAGGATGTTGTTTTTTTAGGAGGTTTTGAATTTTAATGGAAGAAAATAAAAAGAAGCTTGGTTTTAATATCATCAAGAGTGATCCGACCGATGGTCATAAAGGCTTTGGAAAAGGTGCTTTGAGTCTTGATAATGTGTCACCTGTCATCATTGATGTCGATGCTGGCGAAGCGGAGATTGATGTCGGTGCCATGCATGCCCGCAGCGTAGTGGAAAAGGGCATTAAATTTTTGAAAAATCAAGAAGAGGTGCCGAACGGAAAACCGTATTGGCTTGTGTGGGTATCGATTGACCGCAACGAAGAAGGCCCATACTACGCGGGTGTGACAGCCTGCTTCATGACCGTTGACCGAGAAATCCGGCGCGGCTACAAATCCTTGCCAGAGCACGTCAACCGCATGGATAAGTCGCTGAAGCGTCACATCATTGTCGACGATATGGATGCGAATTCGAAAAGGGTATTAGCGGAATTCTTACGTAATCATAATCAAGTTTTGTGGGACAACTCAACGGATGAACTCAAACAGGGTTTATTGGCAGAATAGGAAATTAATGCTTGTAATTTTTTTGAAAATTATAGTATCATATTGAGTGTAAAAACAATGTATTACTAGGACAAGAAAAGCTCCGGAATTTTCCGGAGCTTTTCTATTTAAATAAAGTGTTCTTCTAAGTCCACGGCATAATTTTCTTATACCAAGGAACTTTCTTCGTGCTTTTATGTTTCTCTGGCAGTGCCTCGTGATTGCCTAGATGTTCGGTGCAATATTCGGTTGGTTCAGTACCGCTGACGAAATAGGTGAAGCGGCGCACCGGGCAATCCTTGGTCGCCAATTTGCCATTCTCGGGGTTGACATATACCCCTTTGACCCCTTCCTTCGGTGCCTTAAACGCCTTGACGGGCTTGCCTTTGAGTGCCTCTTCCATAAAATTGGCCCAAATATTTTTCGCATACGTTTTTTCCGCCACCAGCTCAATCGGTTTTCCCATATCATAGCCTGCCCAAACCGCTGTCACGAGCTGCGGGGAGTAGCCAATCATCCAGCTGTCGGTTTCAGTTGAGCCCGATTTTCCTGCATAAGGCCGGGTAATATCATTGATGACCGTGCTGCCTGTAACTTTTGCATATCCGTTAAGTTTTGGATCAAAAATCCCCGTCAGCATTTGCGTCATCACATACGCCTTAGCAGGGTCTAACACCTTTTCTGTTTCTTCTTCTTTTTCGTAAATCACGTTGCCATTGTAGTCTTCCACTTTCGTAATCAAGGTTGGATGAACCTTTTTTCCACCATTAGCAAACAGACTATAAGCATTCGCCATTTCGATGACGCGGACACCAGAAGTCCCCAATGCCAAGGACGGTACATGTGCCATTTTTGAAGAAAGCCCGAATTTCTTCGCTGTCTCGATTAAAGTCTCTTCTCCTAAAAATAAATGCGTTTTGACGGCAAAAATATTATCGGAGACAGCGAGAGCCTGAGCGAGGGTGATTTCCCCGTTGGCATATTTATTGTTAAAGTTATGCGGCGTATAGTCAGGCTGGCCATCATCAAAATGGAAGGTCGTAAACTCACTGCGCATCGTCGATGATGGTGTAAAGCCTTGCTCAAGGGCCGCGTAGTAAAGAAGCGGTTTGATCGTTGAACCAGGCTGCCTGATGGCTTGAACGGCACGGTTAAAGGGACTTTTTTCATAGTCCCGGCCGCCGACCATCGCTTTGACATAGCCGTTTTTGGGATCCATCGCAACAAGACCGACTTGAATTTCTGATAGATTCGCTACATATTTATGAACTTGATTTTCGGCTGCTTCCTGCTGCTTGCGGTTCAGCGTGGTATAGACCTTTAATCCGCCAAGGGCAATCGTGCGGTCATCTAAATGCAATTGATTTTTCAAGGCATTTCTGACGGCATCCTGAAAATATGGGGCAACCTTCACTTTTTGCGTATTGTGAGTACCCTCGATGGTCAAAGGCTGCATCGCCGCATCGAGGGCGTCCTTTTTATTGATGTAATGATTGGATACCATACTTTTTAAAATAATCGCTTGACGGCTTTTCGCATGTTCCATTGAGGCCAGCGGAGAGTAAATGCCCGGACCTTTTGGAATCCCCGCCAGCATGCTTGCTTCGGCAAGCGTCAAGTCAGCTGCCTTTTTTCCAAAATAATATTGGCTGGCTGCCTCTACCCCATAGGCACCGTTGCCATAGTAAATCGTATTTAAATAGCCTTCAAGAATTTCTTTTTTGGAATAATTCATCTCGATGCGGATGGTATAAAAAGCTTCGTGCAGCTTCCGCGTCCACGTCTTATCATGTTCGAGGAATAGATTTCGCGCATACTGCTGAGTGATTGTGCTTGCACCCTGTACCTTTGAAAGGGCTTGGACATCGGCTAGCAGCGCACCAGCGATTCTCTTAAAATCAAAGCCATGGTGCTCGTAGAAATTTTTATCTTCAATGGAGATGGTCGCATCAACCAAATCCGGTGAAATATCCTTCAAATTGGTCCAATACCGTTTTTGTCCGCTGTTGCTCTCGCCAATCAATGTCCCGTCATCTGCAAAGAGTAAGGTGGATTGCGGAACGGCGAGCGGTGGTGCCCCTAGAATTTTTGCATAGGCAAGAATTCCGAGGAAGAGAATAAGCATACAAACCATGCCTATCAAACTGATGATAATAACTGCCCGTAAATATTTAATGGTCTTTCGAAACCCTTGATCCGTCATGATTTCCATGATGTTCACCACCCCTTTTTGAAATGCGGAGGCGCTTTTGCCAGCCTCGTTTTTTCCAGTTTTTAAAAAATTAGATAGTAATAGTATTGAAAAAATAGAGTCTTTTTAAACATTTATTGGTTTATTTATTTAAATTTTGCTAGACTTTTTCTTGTGTTTGTAATTCAATGGTTTGGGTACTATAAAATTGAATGATTACTTGGTATGTATAAAACTGAAATCAGTTGAAAGGAAGCGGTAAGCATGTCAATTTGGTTTACAGAAAAGCAAACTGAACATTTTGGAATCACGATGAGAGTAAATAAAACCTTACATACAGAACAAACTGAGTTTCAAAAGCTGGATATGATTGAAACTGAAGAGTGGGGAAATATGCTTCTTTTAGATGACATGGTGATGACATCGGTCCGTGATGAGTTTGTATACCATGAAATGGTGGCACATGTTCCGTTATTTACACACCCAAATCCGGAGAATGTCCTAGTGGTCGGCGGCGGCGATGGCGGTGTCATTCGTGAAGTGTTAAAGCACCCGAGCGTGAAAAAAGCGACGCTTGTTGATATTGATGGCAAAGTTATTGAGTACTCCAAGAAATTTTTGCCGGAGATTGCTGGCATGCTCGATGACCCGCGTGTTGATGTTCAGGTGGATGACGGCTTTATGCACATTGCGAACAGTGATAATCAGTATGATGTGATTATGGTCGATTCTACTGAGCCAGTCGGTCCAGCTGTGAACCTATTTACTAAAGGTTTCTATGCAGGAATCTCGAAGGCGTTGAAGGAGGACGGCATCTTTGTGGCGCAGTCGGATAATCCGTGGTTCAAAGCGGATTTGATTCGTAATGTCCAACGCGATGTGCGCGAAATCTTCCCGATTACACGTTTGTATGTCGCGAATATTCCAACGTATCCAAGCGGCTTGTGGGCATTCACGATCGGTTCAAAGAAATATGACCCATTAGAAGTAAGCGAAGACCGCTTCCATGAGATTGAAACCAAGTACTATACCAAAGAACTGCACAAAGCCGCCTTCGTGCTGCCGAAATTTGTTGGGGATTTGGTGAAGTAATAGATGGTCTTGACGACCGAAGATGGGAAAAAAGAGGCTTTAAGGTAGCCAATGGGGCTTCTTGACGACCGAACTTGAGAAAAAAGAGGTCATAGGGTCGTCAAAAATCATTTAAGGAACCGTAATAGGTACTAGATAGAGAGTGAGGGATACATAGATGCGTTTTGATGAGGCGTATTCAGGAAATGTGTTTATTAAGAGTCATCCGAATTTTGAGGAGAGTCAGGTTGTATTGTACGGGATGCCGATGGATTGGACGGTTAGTTACCGCCCGGGTTCACGGTTTGGTCCGGCCCGCATCCGCGAGGTGTCGATCGGTTTAGAGGAGTACAGTGCCTATCTTGACCGCGAGTTAGAAGAGGTAAAATACTATGATGCAGGCGATATTCCGCTTCCATTCGGAAATCCGCAAAAGAGCATCGACATGATTGAAGACTTTGTTGACCAAGTCCTTGCTGCAGGCAAGTTCCCGCTTGGTATGGGCGGAGAGCATCTAGTTTCATGGCCGGTTATGAAAGCTATGTATAAAAAATATCCAGATTTAGCGATTATCCATTTTGATGCACATACAGATTTGCGTGAGGAATATGAAGGTGAACCGTTATCGCACTCGACCCCAATCCGCAAGATTGCGGAACACATTGGACCGAGCAACGTCTATTCGTTCGGGATTCGTTCCGGGATGAAGGAAGAGTTCGTGTGGGCGAAGGAAAACGGAATGCATATTTCTAAATTTGAAGTGCTCGAGCCGTTAAAGGAAATCCTTCCAACACTTGCTGGCCGTCCGGTCTATGTGACAATCGATATCGATGTCCTTGATCCAGCGCACGCACCAGGCACAGGAACGGTGGATTGCGGCGGTATTACCTCGAAAGAGCTGCTTGCTTCTATTCATGCGATTGCTCGTTCCGAGGTGAACGTCGTCGGCGGTGACCTTGTCGAAGTGGCACCGATTTATGATCCATCCGAGCAAACCGCGAATACTGCTAGTAAGTTAATCCGTGAAATGCTCCTTGGCTGGGTGAAATAAACAGAAAAGCGGGTTTTTGGTGCCTGACACTTTTGATGTCAGGCATTTTTTGATTTGTTCACCAGCAATGTTTATAATAGAAAAAGTATGCATTAGAGCAGATACGTCAATTATGAGGACTAGAACCATTCCAAAGAATGAATCTGAGATCCTTTTTAAAAAAGAAAAGCGCAAGCGCCCTGGTCAGCGGCATATGGCCTGGAGCGCTCCAACCGAGATAAAGGAAACACGAAGAGCGCCAGCGATTCGATGTTGACTTATCGTAGGGCGGAGAGCGAAGGACACTAGCCGCTAGGGCGCTGGAGCTAGATTATCAAAGAAAAAAGGGAAGTGCCATTAGGTTTGTCTACGACTGAAATTCCGATGAAAATTAATGTGAAAACGACGATTCATCAGCAGGGGGGCAAGGAAGTGTATGAGCTGGCGGTGTTTGGCCGCTATCTTGAAAAAGACGGTGCTTCGTTTCTTAAGTATGAAGAAGTGCAGGATGAGGGCACTGTCCGGACAATTGTGAAGGTGGCTGATGATGAGGCACTGATTTTGCGCGGTGGTGCCGTGAAGATGCGCTTGCCGTTTCGCTTGCATAAGAAGCTGCGCGGCAGTTATGAAATGCCGTTTGGGTCCTTTGAGACGATCACGCTGGCTAAACGGATTGAGCATGCTGATGGTTTGATTGACATTCTTTATGATTTTTCGATGCAGGGGAAGCCTGCTGGTACATACCATTTGGAAATTACCTTTCAGGAGGATAACAATGAACATAGTTGAACAAGTACAAAGTAAATTAAAAGAAGAGATTCGGGCGGCAGTGCTGAAGGCGGAACTGGCGTCTGAGGAACAAATTCCGGATGTGATTCTGGAAACACCAAAGGAGAAGGCGCACGGCGATTATTCAACGAATATGGCGATGCAGCTGGCTCGTGTTGCAAAGAAAGCACCGCGTGTGATTGCGGAGGCCCTGCTTGCGAATATCGATCACTCGAAGGCATCGATTGAAAAAATCGAGATTGCTGGTCCAGGATTTATTAATTTTTATATGAATAATAGTTATTTAACTGAACTGATTCCGACGGTGCTGAATGCTGGGGAGAAGTACGGGGAAACAACAGTTGGCGGCGGCCAGAAGATTCAGGTCGAGTTTGTGTCAGCGAATCCAACGGGTGATTTGCACCTTGGACATGCCCGCGGTGCGGCGGTGGGTGACTCGCTTTGTAATATTCTAGACAAGGCGGGCTTTGATGTTTCGCGTGAATATTATATTAATGATGCAGGAAATCAGATTAATAATCTTGCATTGTCGGTGGAGGCGCGTTATTTCCAAGCTCTAGGTTTGGAAAAAGAGATGCCGGAGGGCGGCTACCACGGTGCGGACATTATTGGCATTGGGAAAACGATGGCCGAGGAGTTTGGGGACAAGTATGTGCATGTGTCCGAAGACGAGCGCCAAGAGTTTTTCCGTGAGTACGGTCTGAAATATGAAATGGCGAAGCTGAAGCAGGATCTTGAGGATTTCCGTGTTGGATTTGATGTTTGGTATTCAGAGACTTCGCTTTATAAGAATGGGAAAATTGATGAGGCTTTGGCGGCGCTGCGTGCGAGTGGGTATGTGTACGAGGAAGACGGTGCGACGTGGCTCCGTTCGACGGAATTCGGTGATGACAAAGACCGGGTGCTGATTAAGCAGGACGGTTCATATACGTATTTGACACCGGATATCGCCTATCACAAGGACAAGCTGGACCGCGGGTTTGAAAAGTTGATTAACATTTGGGGTGCGGATCACCACGGCTATATCCCGCGGATGAAAGCGGCGCTTCAGGCGTTAGGTTATGACCGTGAAACCCTTGAGGTGGAAATCATTCAGCTCGTTCACCTTTACAAGAATGGCGAGAAGATGAAGATGAGTAAGCGGACCGGTAAAGCGGTGACGATGCGTGATTTGGTCGATGAGGTCGGCCTCGATGCGACACGTTATTTCTTTGCAATGCGCAGCTCGGATACGCATATGGATTTTGATTTGGATTTAGCGGTATCGGAGTCGAATGAAAATCCGGTTTATTATGCTCACTATGCCCATGCGCGGATTTCTAGTATCTTGCGTTCTGGGGAGGAGCAGGGTGTTCAAGTGACGGCGGATGCTGATTTTTCATTGGTAACGTCGGAGAAGGAAATGGATTTATTGAAGAAGATTGGGGAATTCCCAGCAGCTGTAGGTGAGGCCGCAATAAAGCGTGTCCCACACCGGATTACGAACTATATCGTAGAATTGGCGTCGACGTTCCACAGTTTTTATAATGCAGAAAAGGTGCTTGACCTTGAACATGTCGAGCGCACTAAGGCCCGCCTCGGGTTGGTGCGGTCCGTGCAAATTACGCTCCGCAATGCGCTGGCGTTGATTGGGGTTTCAGCTCCGGAAAAAATGTAATGGCTGATGGCTCTCTTACTTCGGTAAGGGGGCTTTTTTCATGGGTTTGTCCATAAAAATGAATAGTACCTAATGGTTGTCAAATACTAGTAGGGATATGAAAACTAGGGAGTGGATGAGACCAATGAATGTGGGACGAGCCAAGGAAATTGCTGAATCGGCCGATATGATTCATGTTACCTATGAGGGAACGCCAGTGATTATTCAACATGTGGATGAGTCGGCAAAAGTAGCGAGAATTTATTCACGGAATGATCCGGACAATGAGCGTGACGTTCCTGTTATGAACTTAATTGAGGAATAAAAGGAGAGTCTTCGAACGTGTTCGAAGACTCTTTCTATATGGCCTTTTTATTTGACCTCGACCGCACCGCCGCTTATCCGCTTAAACCCGCGTAGCTTACTCAGATCTTCGATTAATTTCAGTGCCGCCTGATCCTTTGCTTTGGCCTCGATCATGAAATCAACATCAGCCCCGATTTCGCGGACCATGTTCAAAAACGGCATGATAAATTCCGGATCCACGAAATCAGCATGGGAACGGAATTCCTTCTCGTTTTTGGGGGAGGAAATATGGACCTTCGGGATGCCGTGCGGTCCATGCCCATGCTCCCAAGTTCGGAAAATCCGCGGCAGCAGCTCCTCGAGTGATGTCTTGGACAAGTTGGCCATATGGTGGTGATAGTCGAACACAAACCGGATGGCTTCCTTTTCACAGGCAGCTAACGTTTCTTCGGCATTGTACGTTTTATCGTCATTTTCTAATGTCATGACCTGTTTAATAGGCGCGGGCAGTGTCGTTAAATTTTGATGAAAGCGCGGTAGAGTTTTTTGTTTATCACCATAGGCACCACCAATATGGATATTAATCAGCCCTTCCTGCTCAAGGCCCATTGCTTCAAACATACGATAATGGTAACGCATATCAACCACTGCGTTTTCGGTAATCTTCGTTTGCGGTGAGGTGAACAAGGTGAACTGGTTCGGATGGAAACTGACCCTTAATTTCTTTTTTTTCACCAACTCGCCAATCTCTAGCCATTCCGTGCGAAAAGGAGTCACAAAGTCCCAGTTCACCTCCGGATGGGTCGCGAGCGGGACGATCGAACTCGACATCCGATACAGTTCAAGTTCATGAGCAAGATTGTAGTAGAGCATGCGCAGGGTATGATTCAAGTTTTGCCTCGTTACCTCAAGCAGCTTTTCTATGCGCTCCTCAGGGCTTAGCTGCTGATACCGAGTAAACGTCAGCGTCTTCGCCGGCGAAGCATCCCACAAACTAATCGCATGAGAAACATAACCAAACCGAATCTTCATAAAAATAACTCCTTTAATAAAAGGCATTGTAAAAGGTAATTTGGAACCATGTTGATTGGAGCGGAAATCAACAGACCTTATAAAAAATAGGATACGATCGCTGCAATGCCTTCTTTGATTGTACGGACCGGATTTGGTTTGTTAAGGACCGCTAAAGTCAGCGGAACAGAGTCCTCAATATCCTTTTCTAAAATCTCCATCAAACGTCGAATAAAAGCCGGGTCATAAATATAACAATTGATTTCCTTGTTTAAATACATACTTCTTTTATCAAAGTTAGCCGTGCCGATATCGCAAATTTTGTCATCAATCACAAGTGTCTTCGCATGGTAAAAACCCTTTTTATATTGAAAAACATCAGCACCTGCTCGAATCAGCTTACGTAAATAGCGGAACGAGCCTTCTTGGACCAACGGATGGTCAGCTGCATAAGGAACGATCACCTTAAGATGAACGCCGCGCTTTAAGGCAGTGAGTAACGCCGCTAAGATTTTTTGACAGGGGATAAAATAGGGCGAACCAATGATGATCGAATCGTTTGCCTGATGGATGAGCGTGAGATAATTTTGTTCTAACTGCTGGGCTTCTGTCGGAACAAATCGATGGCGAACCTGACCGTCAGTCAAGACAGGAAAATAAGCTGAATCCTTCATAAGATCCTCACCCGCATATTCGCGCCAATCGATTAAAAACTCCGTCTGCAAAAAATTAACGCTCTGTCCGGTAATTTTCAAATGGTAATCGCGCCAAATCCCCAAGGAAGGATCTTCATCGATATATTCCTTGCCGACATTATAGCCGCCGAGGTAGCCAATTTCCCCGTCAATAATCGTAATCTTGCGGTGATTCCTGACCTGAGAAGAATAAAACAGAAAGGGAAGTCTAATAGGATTGCTAAAAGCGAAGCGAATGCCTTCCTCACGCAGTGACTGGATCACCGCCTTTTTAACCTTCCAGCTGCCAAGGCGGTCAATGAGAAGCCGAACTTCCACCCCCGCACGGGCTCTGTCTTTTAAAATCGAGAAAAATTCCTGACTGATTGCATCATCTTTAACAATATAAAAGAGCACATGAATATGCTTGTCTGCATTCCGCAGTTCATGAAAATAGTCGGCAAACAACTTTTTTCCATGCGTAAAAATATCAATGTCACCATGAATAATGGTCGTTTCCCTTCTACTGACAATGGAAAGATGCTTCTTTCGACCTAAATGAAAATCCAAAACGATCCAAATAATGATGAGAAAAAGGAGTAAGCTCAACATGAGTACCACATTCATCTGGGTTCTTTCCTCCAATCAGTTTCGTTAGTTTTACCGAAAGTATCCTTTTCTATAAGTTAACGCAACTTAACAAAAAATCATTTGACTGAATGCTCATTCATAATATAATAGAGTTAAGTATAGATTCTGAAAATTAATTATTTTCAAAGTCGTTCTAGTGGATAACAAGGAAAGGGGCATAACTATGAATGGATTACTTTGGGTTAACTTGATTGCGTTTCTTTTTGTAACCGCTTACGCAATCAGTCTGTTCGTGTATGTAGTCAAGACCCGGATTGAATTTATTAAGCTTGGGAAAAAGGTTGAGTTCGATGACAATGTCAAAGAGCGGCTTCGCAAAATTTGGGTCAATGTGTTCGGCCAAAAGAAATTGCTCAAGGATAAAAAAAGCGGGATTATGCACGTCATGTTCTTTTACGGATTTATTCTCGTCCAATTTGGCGCCATTGACTTTATTATCAAAGGGATTAAACCGGGGGCACATCTTCCACTTGGACCTCTTTATGCCGGGTTTACTTTTTTCCAAGAGCTCGTCACACTGATGATTTTAGTGGCCGTTATCTGGGCTTTTTACCGCCGGTATGTCGAAAAGTTAGTCCGCTTGAAACGAAACTTTAAATCGGGTCTGGTTCTTATTTTCATCGGCGGCTTGATGCTTTCTGTGTTACTAGGCAATGGAATGAGCCTTATTTGGCATGGTGAAGGGACGTCTTGGACTGAACCTATTGCTTCGCTGATTTCAGTTATTTTTTCAGGGATTGGTGAGACCGCCTCTATTGTAATTTTCTACATTGCCTGGTGGGCGCACTTATTATTCTTGTTAACCTTCTTAGTGTACGTACCACAATCCAAGCATGCCCACTTAATTGCGGGACCTGCGAATGTGTATTTTAACCGTTTAGATAAACCAGGAAAATTGAAAAAGATTGATTTTGAAGATGAAACCCAGGAATCGTTTGGGGTTGGAAAATTAGAGGACTTCACGCAGCACCAAATGATCGATTTTTATGCCTGTGTGGAATGCGGCCGCTGTACAAATATGTGTCCGGCTACGGGGACAGGGAAAATGCTGTCACCAATGGATTTAATCGTAAAAATGCGTGATCATTTAACCAATCATGGTGCCTCTGTTACCTCTAAGCAGCCGTGGGTGCCAACCTTTGCGTTTGGGAATACAACGGGGAATCAGCTGGCCCTAGCGTCAGCGGGCCAAGGCGCCCAAGAATCCGCAGCTGCTTTAGCCTACAGCCCAAGCTTGATTGGCGATGTAATTACGGAGGAAGAAATTTGGGCTTGTACGACCTGCCGAAATTGTGAGGATCAATGTCCTGTCATGAACGAGCACGTTGATAAAATTATTGATTTGCGCCGTTATTTAGTGTTAACCGAGGGGAAACTGGACGCCGATGCGCAGCGTGCGATGACCAATATCGAACGCCAAGGCAATCCATGGGGCTTGAATAGAAAAGAACGTGAAACATGGCGGGAAGCCCGCGAGGATGTTCATGTACCAACCGTTAAGGAAATGAACAAAACAGGTGAGGAATTTGAATACCTCTTCTGGGTTGGTGCTATGGGTTCATACGATAACCGCAGCCAAAAGATTGCTTTATCATTTGCAAAACTGCTCAATGAAGCTGGCATCAAATTTGCCATCCTCGGAAACAAAGAGAAGAACTCTGGCGATACACCGCGCCGACTCGGCAATGAATTCTTGTTCCAAGAGCTGGCAACGAAAAATATTGAGGAGTTTGAAAAAGCAGAGGTCAAGAAAATCGTTACGATTGACCCGCATGCTTATAATATTTTCAAAAATGAATACCCTGATTTTGGTTTAACCGATGTTGAGGTGTTCCATCACACCGAGGTTCTTTACGAGCTGGTTCGCGATGGGAAGCTCGTACCGAAACACGCGGTAAATGAGACGATTACATTCCATGATTCTTGTTATTTAGGGCGTTACAATGATGTCTATGATGCACCGCGTGAGATTCTAAAATCGATTCCAGGCGTGAAACTTCTTGAAATGGAGCGGAACAGAGAGAAGGCGATGTGCTGTGGTGCAGGCGGCGGCTTGATGTGGATGGAAGAAGAAACCGGACAGCGCATTAACGTGGCTCGAACCGAGCAGGCACTTGCTGTGAATCCGTCGGTCATCAGCTCCGGCTGTCCGTACTGCTTAACGATGCTCTCGGATGGAACGAAGGCGAAAGAGGTCGAAGAAAAGGTATCAACATACGATGTAGCAGAGTTGCTGGAAAAAGCGGTTTGTGGTGAAGTCGCATAGGTCTTGATGGAGTGTAGAAGTTGATTTGTTTATTCAATTCGTAAAATTTTTAAAATTTTGTGTAAAACATTTCAACTTCTACGCTTTTTTATGTAAAATATAATTGTAAATAAAACGCTTACATTACCATTAAAAAAAGCAGAGAACTGCGTTTCTTTTTTGTTTGTGTCCGAGCGAGCGTTCAGTCACCGGAAATATTTTTTATAAAAGTTTATCTGAATATTATGATTAGGGGAGTGTGTGAACGATGGGAAGAACGGTTATTTTAAGCGGAGTTAGAACGCCTTTTGGAAAATTAGGAGGTGGTTTGATCAGCTTTACTGCTTCACAGTTAGGAGGAATCGCGGTAAAAGAGGCATTAGTTCGTGCGGGCGTGAAGCCAGAAGAGGTTGAGGAAATCATTCTTGGAACAGTCTTACAAGGGGGACAGGGGCAGATTCCATCGCGTCAGGCGGCGAAGCATGCGGGACTGCCATGGGAAGTGAAAACAGAAACCATTAATAAGGTTTGTGCATCCGGAATGCGCAGTGTCACGTTGGCTGATCAAATCATCCGCGCCGGCGATGAGGAAGTGATTGTGGCAGGAGGGATGGAATCGATGAGCAATGCTCCATATGTACTTCCAAAAGCACGCTGGGGCTTCCGCATGGGAGACGCACAGGTGAAGGATTTAATGATTCAGGACGGTTTAACCTGCAGCTTTACTGGCGTCCATATGGGGACTTATGGCAACGAAGCGGCTCAAGATATGGAAATCAGCCGTGAGGCACAGGATGAGTGGGCACTTAGAAGTCATCTGCGCGCGATTGAAGCGATAGAGAGTGGGAAGTTGGCGGAGGAAATCGTTGCAGTAGAGGTTCCACAGCGCAAAGGAGCTCCAGTGGTGGTGGCGACAGATGAAGCACCGCGAAAAGATACGTCTTTAGAGCGTTTGGCTAAATTAGCACCGGTATTTAATTCAACGGGAACGATTACGGCTGGGAATGCGCCAGGTGTCAATGACGGTGCGGCCGCCCTCGTGTTAATGAGTGAAGAACGTGCGATTCGCGAAGGCCGTGCTGCTGAAGCAGTGATTGTCGGTCATGCGGCGATTGCGGTGGAAGCAAAGGATTTCCCAAAAACTCCGGGACTTGTCATTAATGAGCTGTTACGAAAAACAGGCAAAACAGTAGATGAAGTTGATTTATTTGAAATTAATGAAGCCTTTGCGGCAGTAGCTTTAGTCAGTGGAAAAATTGCCGGCTTGGATCCAGAAAAGATCAATGTTAATGGCGGTGCGGTCGCTTATGGTCACCCGATTGGGGCAAGCGGGGCACGCATTATTCTCACATTAATGCATGAATTAAAACGCCGCGGCGGCGGACTTGGAATTGCCGCAATTTGCAGCGGGGGCGGCCAGGGCGATGCGGTGATGATCGAGGTTCCACGCGGATAATAGTTTTTAAGATTAGTAGATACCAAATAAAAGATGCTAGGCCGGACTCATTTCCGGCCTTCTTGGAGGGAATAGAATCGAATGAAGATTTCAAAGCTGATGGTCATTGGTGCCGGACAAATGGGATCCGGAATTGCTCAAGTTTGTGCCCAGGCAGGGTACATGGTTGTACTTAATGATTTAAAACAGGAGTTTGTGGAACGCGGCCTAGCCGGAATCAATAAACTACTTACACGAAACGTTGACAAAGGACGCCTCACAGAAGAGCAAAAACAAGAAATTCTCAGCAACATTACTCTGTCCACCGATCTAAACGATGCCCGTGACGTTGACCTCGTCATCGAAGCTGCCGTGGAAAACATGAGCATCAAAACCAGCATCTTTGCCCAGCTGGATGAAATTACCCCAGCACACGCGATCCTTGCGAGCAATACCTCATCATTGCCGATCACGGAAATTGCGGCGGCCACTAAGCGTCCAGAAAAGGTAATTGGTATGCACTTTATGAACCCCGTTCCGGTTATGAAGCTTGTTGAAATCATTCGCGGTCTTGCCACATCCGATGAAGTCTACCAAGTGATTGAAGATATGACCAAAACCTTGAGTAAGGTACCCGTTGAAGTCAATGACTTCCCAGGATTTGTTTCCAATCGTATTCTGATGCCAATGATTAACGAAGCGATTTATACACTTTATGAGGGTGTGGCTACAAAGGAAGCGATCGATGAAGTCATGAAACTCGGCATGAACCACCCGATGGGGCCGTTAACCTTGGCTGACTTTATTGGTTTGGATACGTGTCTTTATATCATGGAAACACTTCACCAAGGCTTTGGCGATGACAAATACCGTCCTTGTCCGCTCCTGCGCAAATATGTGAAAGCAGGCTGGCTTGGAAAGAAATCAGGGCGTGGTTTTTATACGTACGAATAGACACAGCATTTCTTCGAAAAAGGGGTCGTGATAATGATGAGCACCACGATAGTACATTCCTCCAAAGGGGAGACCACCATGAATCTTACATTCACCGAAGAACAAGAAATGATGCGAAAAATGGTCCGCGATTTTGCGAACAGCGAAATTGCCCCATTCATTGAGAATATGGAAGGAGGAGAATTTCCGCGCGAAATTCTCCGCAAAATGGGGGAGCTTGGGTTAATGGGGATTCCTGTCCCTGAGAAATATGGCGGTGCGGCAATGGACTTCACCTCCTATATCCTAGCAATCCATGAACTTTCTAAAGTAAG
Source organism: Neobacillus sp. MER 74 (assembly GCF_023714155.1). Classification (NCBI taxonomy): domain Bacteria; kingdom Bacillati; phylum Bacillota; class Bacilli; order Caryophanales; family Bacillaceae; genus Neobacillus; species Neobacillus sp. MER 74. The sequence goes on along the minus strand of NZ_JAMAUV010000006.1, from coordinate 156,560 downwards.
CGCTACCATCGGGGTAATCCTTTCTGTGCATACCTCGGTCTGCACAAACCCAATCCTTTATTTTGGAACAGAGCAACAGAAAAAGAAATACGTGCCGAAATTGGCTTCAGGGGAGTATCTCGGTGCATTTTGCTTAACCGAACCTTGTTCCGGATCGGATGCGGCCAGCTTAAAGTCCCGTGCCGTTAGGAAAGGCGATCATTACGTCATCAACGGATCGAAGGTGTTCATTACGAACGGCGGCGAGGCCGATGTTTATATCGTTTTTGCGAAAACAAATCCGGAACTAGGCAGCAAGGGGATATCAGCGTTTATTGTTGAAAAAAATACTCCTGGCTTTATCGTCGGCAAAGATGAGAAGAAAATGGGCTTGCATGGCTCGAGAACGGTCCAACTTACGTTCGAAGATATGCATGTTCCGGCTGAAAACCTGCTGGGTGCTGAGGGCGAAGGCTTTAAGATTGCAATGGCCAACCTTGATGTCGGCCGCATCGGGATTGCGACCCAGGCGCTTGGGATTGCGGAGGCCGCACTGTCGGCCGCAACCACCTATGCTAAGGACCGCCGCCAATTTGGTAAGCCGATTGCCGCTCAACAAGGGATTGGTTTTAAATTAGCGGACATGGCGACCAGCGTGGAAGCAGCGAAACTATTAGTCTATCGTGCGGCGTATTTACGGACCCATGGAAAAAAATGTACGGTGGAAGCGTCAATGGCGAAATTGTTCGCGACGAAAACGGCGGTGGAAGTCACCACCGAAGCGATTCAAGTTTTCGGCGGCTACGGATACACCGAAGATTATCCGGTCGAGCGCTATTTCCGTGATGCAAAAATCACGGAAATTTATGAAGGAACAAGTGAAATTCAACGGATTGTTATTAGTAAGCATCTATAAATATGGCTCTTAATGCGAAAACAGCCTTAAACATATCCACTAGGAGGACTTGAAATGAACTTTAAACTCTCTGAAGAACATGAAATGATTCGGAAAATGGTTCGTGATTTTGCCCGGAATGAAGTGGCTCCGACGGCAGCCGAGCGCGATGAGGAAGAACGCTTTGATCGCGAGATTTTTGACAAAATGGCGGAGCTGGGTTTAACCGGGATTCCGTGGCCGGAAGAGTACGGCGGCATTGGCAGTGATTATCTGGCGTACTGTATCGCAGTAGAAGAGCTTTCCCGCGTTGACGCATCAACGGGCGTTATGCTCTCAGCCCATACTTCTCTAGCGGGCTGGCCGATTTATAAATTTGGCAGTGAGGAGCAAAAACAAACCTACCTGCGCCCAATGGCAGAAGGGACAAAAATTGGCGCCTACGGCTTAACAGAGCCTGGCAGCGGTTCGGATGCCGGCGGAATGAGAACGACTGCCCGCCTAGAAGGCGATCATTATGTTCTCAATGGCTCGAAGATTTTCATTACGAATGGTGGGGTAGCGGACATTTATGTGGTGTTTGCATTAACCGACCCTTCAAGCAAACAAAAAGGAACCACCGCATTTATTATCGAGAGCGACTTCCCAGGCTTTTCAGTTGGGAAAAAAGAAAAGAAACTCGGAATTCGTTCTTCACCGACCACTGAAATTATTTTTGAAGATTGTAAGGTTCCAATTGCTAACAGACTCGGAGAAGAAGGCGAAGGCTTTAAAATTGCCATGATGACTCTTGATGGCGGCCGCAACGGTATTGCCGCTCAAGCAGTGGGGATTGCTCAAGGGGCGCTTGACGCAGCTGCAGACTATGCCAAGGAACGTCATCAATTCGGCAAACCAATCGTCGCAAATCAAGGGATTGCCTTTAAACTCGCAGATATGGCCACGGGGATTGAGGCCTCACGTCTATTAACGTATCAAGCCGCATGGCTCGAGTCGCAAGGTCTGCCGTACGGCAAGGAGTCGGCGATGTCGAAGTTATTTGCAGGCGATACGGCGATGAAGGTAACAACCGAGGCTGTTCAGATTTTTGGCGGCTATGGCTATACAAAGGATTATCCAGTGGAGCGCTTCATGCGCGATGCGAAAATTACGCAAATTTATGAAGGCACACAAGAAATTCAACGACTTGTGATCTCGCGGATGATCACGAAGTAAGGCGGGTTAGAACATGATAAAAAAACGAGAAGTACTGGCTTCTGTAAAGGATGAACGTCTTGTTCAGAAACGGCGGGACCAAATGATTAAAGGGGCCGTCAGCCTTTTTAAAGAAAAAGGCTTTCACCGGACGACAACGAGGGAAATCGCCAAAGCCGCAGGATTCAGTATTGGGACCCTTTACGAATACATCCGCTCGAAGGAAGATGTCCTGTACCTCGTCTGTGACAGCATTTATGAACATGTGAGTGAACGCCTTGAGCAGGATTTGGAGCAGAAAAAGGGCACCCTTTCAAGTCTGAAGCTTGGGGTGGGGCATTATTTCCGGGTTATGGATGAGATGCAGGATGAAGTGCTGGTCATGTATCAAGAAGCCAAATCGCTGACGAAGGACGCCCTTCCATATGTGCTGAAAAAAGAAATTGAAATGGCGGCGATGTTTGAGAGCCTAATGGTCCGCTGTGTCGAAAATGGAGAACTAGAGTTATCGGAAAAACAGATCGCACTGATTTCCCATAACATTATTGTTGAGGGACAAATGTGGGCGTTCCGGCGCTGGGCCCTTCAAAAATTATATACACTAGATGAATATATTGAACTGCAAACAGAGCAATTGTTTCACGGGATTCATACGTCAACACAGGCTAAGTCGTAACGTTGACCAGGTGACGATGCTGATTGGAGCGGAAATCAACATCCAAGTTTAATACAGCCTATAAAAAAGGGGGAGAACGATGGGGAATTATCAACCGAAACATCATATTCGCTTTGTCACAGCTTCGAGTTTGTTTGACGGGCATGATGCTTCCATCAATATTATGAGGCGGATTCTGCAGGCGAGCGGGGCGGAGGTCATCCATCTTGGCCATAATCGCTCAGTAGAGGAAGTCGTGAACGCGGCGATCCAGGAGGATGTGCAGGGAATTGCAATCTCTTCATATCAAGGCGGGCATGTCGAGTATTTCAAATATATGTACGATTTGTTGAAAGAAAAAGGTGCGCCGAATATTCGTATTTTTGGCGGCGGCGGCGGGGTAATTATCCCGCGCGAAATCGATGAGCTCCATGAGTATGGGATTTCGTGGATCTTCTCCCCTGAGGATGGCCGCAGGATGGGGCTGCAGGGCATGATAGACCGGATGATTGAGGAGTGTGATTTTGCGACGGTCCCGCACGATGTAGCCAATCAAATCGAGAAGCTGCCGAGTGGGGATGTCAATGCGGTGGCAAAGCTGATCACGATTGCGGAGCTTCATGTCGATGGGACGAATGAAGCAGCGGCAACGGCTGAGCGAGTGCTCGATCAAGTGAAATCACTCGAGAAAGAGATTCCTGTCGTTGGGATTACGGGAACGGGCGGTGCCGGGAAAAGTTCATTAACCGATGAATTAATCCGCCGCTTTATTAATGAACTGCCTGATAAAAAGGTAGCGATTCTGTCAGTTGACCCGACGAAACAAAAGACGGGAGGAGCCCTGCTTGGGGACCGAATCCGCATGAATGCGATTTTTTCCCCGAACGTGTATATGCGCTCGCTGGCCACAAGGAGTTCCAAAAGTGAACTTTCTCTGGCCATTAAGGATGCGGTTGCCGTTACGAAGGCAGCTGGCTTTGATCTCGTCATTGTCGAGACGAGTGGAATTGGCCAGGGAGATGCGGGAATTACGGAGATTTGCGATGTTTCTTTGTATGTGATGACGAGTGAGTTTGGGGCGCCGTCCCAGCTCGAGAAGATTGATATGATTGATTTTGCGGACTTGATTGTCATCAATAAGTTTGAGCGCAAGGGCTCGGAGGATGCGAAGCGCCAGGTGCAAAAGCAATACCAGCGCAGCCATATGCTGTTTGAAAAAGACATTGATGACATGCCGGTATATGGAACGATTGCGAGTCAGTTTAATGACCCGGGGACAAATGGATTGTTTGCAGCACTGATTGAAAAAATTAACGATAAAATGGGCACGGGCTGGGAGACTAATTTTACTAAAGATGCCTTAGTGGAAAAACAGAACGTGATTATCCCAACCGACCGCCGTTATTATTTACGGGAAATTTCCGAAACGGTACGCGGCTATCACCGGAAAGCGGAACAACAAGCGGGGATTGCCCGGAAGTTATTTCAGTTAGAAGGGGCGATGGAAGCGGTCAGCGATGCGGGAGTGATTGCAGCGTTAGAGGCGGTTAAGCAAGAGACGGAAGCGAAACTGACACCTGAATCTCGAAAAATTCTTGAGGGCTGGGCAAAAACGCGGGAGGCGTATTCCGGAGACAAGTTCGTGACGAGAATCCGTGATAAAGAGATTATTACCGTGTTGAGATCGAAAAGCTTATCAGGGCTCGATATTCCGAAAGTAGTGCTGCCAAAGTATAAGGATTACGGGGAAATTCTCCGCTGGGTTTACCAGGAAAACGTCCCGGGTTCGTTCCCATATACGGCTGGGGTATTTCCGTTTAAGCGCGAAGGCGAGGATCCGAAACGCCAGTTTGCTGGGGAAGGAACACCGGAGCGTACGAATCGCCGTTTCCACTATTTATCGAAGGATGATGAGGCGAAACGCTTAAGTACGGCGTTTGACTCGGTGACACTGTATGGTGAAGACCCGGATCACCGCCCGGATATTTTCGGGAAGGTCGGCGAAAGCGGTGTTAGTGTTTGTACATTAGATGATATGAAAAAGTTGTATGACGGCTTTGATTTATGTCATCCGTCAACATCGGTATCCATGACTATTAACGGCCCCGCACCGATTATTCTAGCGATGTTTATGAATACGGCGATTGATCAGCAGGTGCAGCGTAAGGAAGCCGAGCTTGGCCGGGTGTTAACGGTGGAGGAATTTGCGGAAGTTCGTGCCTATACACTCCGTACGGTGCGCGGTACGGTGCAGGCTGATATTTTAAAAGAAGACCAAGGTCAAAATACATGTATCTTCTCCACGGAATTTGCACTGCGGATGATGGGCGATATTCAGCAATATTTCATTGACCATCAAGTGCGCAACTATTATTCCGTCTCGATTTCGGGGTATCATATTGCCGAAGCGGGTGCGAATCCGATTTCACAGCTAGCGTTTACGTTGTCGAATGGGTTTACGTATGTCGAGTACTATTTGAGCCGCGGCATGAAGATTGATGATTTTGCACCGAACTTGTCCTTCTTCTTCTCAAATGGCCTGGATCCGGAGTATACCGTAATTGGCCGGGTGGCCCGCCGTATTTGGGCGACAGTGATGCGCGATAAATATGGGGCCAACGAACGAAGTCAAAAATTAAAATACCATGTTCAGACGTCGGGGCGTTCGCTGCATGCACAGGAAATTGACTTTAATGATATTCGGACGACACTGCAGGCGTTAATGGCGTTGCAAGATAATTGTAATTCCCTTCATACGAATGCTTATGATGAGGCGATTACCACACCAACTGAGGAATCAGTACGCCGCGCGATGGCGATTCAGATGATTATTACGAAAGAGCATGGTTTATCCAAAAATGAAAATCCGCTCCAAGGATCATTTATTGTGGAGGAGTTAACGGATCTAGTGGAGGAAGCGGTATTACAGGAATTTGAACGCTTGAATGATCGCGGCGGTGTGCTTGGGTCCATGGAAACCCAGTATCAGCGCGGCAAAATTCAGGATGAATCGATGTATTATGAAATGAAAAAACACACAGGTGAATTACCGATTATCGGTGTGAATACGTATTTGAATCCAAATCCTCCGTCAGAAGAAGATGTTAATAATATGGAATTAGCGCGCGCGTCTTACGAGGAGAAAGAATTGCAAATTCAAAATCTGCGTGCCTTCCAGGAAAGTCATGCAGCGTCGGCGGGAGAAGCATTGCAACGTTTGAAAGAAGCTGCCGTCAAAAATGGCAATATCTTCGCCGAGTTAATGGAAACCGTCCAAGTCGCCAGCCTCGGCCAAATCACCAGAGCCCTTTACGAAGTAGGCGGGCAATATCGCAGGAATATGTAAGAAAAGCGCGAGGGCACTGGAGCTGGACAATTTTTAAAGTCGAAAATTATTTCTTATCATTTAGGGTGTCAGGCACACATGGTGCCTGACACCAATTTTTGTAATAAAACTCCTTTTATGAGATATTATTATTTGCGGTAATCTTATATAATGATTTAGCGTACATACTTCGAGGGATTTGGGCAGGTGGAGCAAATGAGGTTTAGTTATATTTTAATCATTTTAGTTGTGTTTGCCTGGCCGCTAAATTATCTCTATCAACGTCAGTTGGGAGCAGTCTCGTTCTTCTTGCTAGCAATCTTCTTTCTAGTGATAGCGCTGAAAGAGATGAAAAAGCAGAAGCAGGCAAAGAAAAAAGATGGAAAAAAACCTCGTCCATAAAAATTCAGATGAAACAACTCACTAGCACTAGCATAAACCGGAAGAATTTGTTTATAATGAAGAATATGCAAATTTTACGAGAAAAGCGGAAGCGACCGTTTTGCGACGTATGGACTGGAGCACTCCGAACGAGATAAAGGAAACACGAAGAGCGTAAGCGATTCGATGTTGACTTATCGTAGGAGGAGGGCGAAGTACACTAGTCGCAGGGAGCTGGAGCTAGACAGTTCTCCATTTCTATCATATATCAATTTATTGATAGTCCGTTATTCACTCATTTAAGAGTGTTAAATAGAGAAAGGAAGTGCCGATATTGAGTTTAGCACAATACTCAAAAGAGGAATTAAAAGAATTTTCCCTAATGGAAATGGCTTATGAATACTTGAAAAATAGTAAACAGCCGATTGCCTTTAATGAACTAGTAGAAGAAATTAAACAAGCTTCAGGGATTTCTGATGATGAAGTTCGTTCCCGACTTGCTCAATTTTACACCGACATCAATGTGGATGGCCGTTTCCTTTCATTAGGAAGTAACCGCTGGGGACTTCGTGTCTGGTATCCAGTCGATACAGCTGAAGAAGAAGTGGTTGCCGTTGTGAAACCGAAGAAGAAGAAGGCGAAGAAGGTTGTCGATGAAGACGATCTCGAAGATTTCGATGAAGTTGATGAGATTGAAGATGACTTTGATGACTTTGACGATGAAGATGATCTACTTGATGATGAAGAAGATCTTGATATCGATGAAGATGATGATCTTGATCTTGACGACGATGATGATGCCATTGAGGATGATCTTGACATTGAATTGGATGAAGAAGATGATCTAGACGATGACCTTGAGGATGAAGAAGAAGAATTTGATGATGAGGAAGAAGTCGAAAAAGATTAATCCACTTGACTTTTTTTTCACGCCCTTGTATTATCTTTTTTGGGCTCCTTAAAAAGAGGACGATACATTATTTACTCATAATACGCTCCCTACCACAAGTAGGCGAGCGTTTTTTATTGTTCAAAAAACTCATGTTTCACGGAGTTTTTTCATTTTTTACGGGCGTAAGGAAAATATTTTTTTACAAAAACCCTTAAACAAACTGAATAATGTACAAACTGTATAAGAGGGGGAAATATTTATGACAAAATATATTTTTGTAACTGGTGGTGTGGTGTCATCACTAGGAAAAGGAATTACGGCAGCATCATTAGGCCGTTTATTGAAAAATCGGGGCGTGAATGTAACCATTCAAAAATTCGACCCATACATTAACGTCGACCCGGGAACGATGAGTCCTTATCAGCACGGTGAAGTGTTCGTAACAGGTGATGGCGCTGAAACCGATTTGGACTTAGGCCACTATGAGCGTTTTATCGACATCAACTTAAACAAGTATTCAAACGTAACAACCGGGAAAATTTATTCAACGGTTTTACGGAAAGAGCGCCGTGGTGATTATTTAGGGGCAACGGTTCAGGTTATTCCGCATATCACCAATGAAATTAAGGAACGCTGCTTCCGTGCCGGGAAAGAAACAAATGCTGATGTCGTGATCACAGAAATCGGCGGAACGGTAGGGGACATTGAATCTCTTCCATTCCTTGAAGCGATTCGCCAAATCAAGAGCGATATCGGTTCCGAAAATGTAATGTACATTCACTGTACATTAATTCCGTACATTAAGGCAGCGGGCGAAATGAAAACAAAGCCGACCCAGCATAGCGTGAAAGAACTGCGCAGTCTTGGTATTCAGCCAAATATTATTGTTGTGCGTACAGAAATGCCGGTTTCACAGGACATGAAGGATAAAATTGCCTTGTTCTGTGACATTGATTCAAAAGCCGTGATTGAATGTATGGACGCAGACACGCTGTATTCGATCCCACTTGCCCTTCAAGAGCAAAACATGGATCAAATCGTGTGTGACCATTTGAAATTATCCGTAAAAGAAGCGGATATGACCGAGTGGAAAGTACTCGTAGACCGCGTAACTCATCTTTCCAGCAAGACACGCATTGGTCTAGTCGGAAAATATGTGGAACTTCAAGATGCTTATATTTCTGTGGTTGAAGCAATGAAACATGCAGGCTATGCGTTTGATGCCGATGTGGAAATCAAATGGATTAATTCAGAAGATGTGACCCGTGAAAATGTAGCGGAACTTTTGGATGATGTGGATGGAGTTCTTGTTCCAGGCGGCTTTGGTGACCGCGGGATTGAAGGGAAAATTGAAGCAACTCGTTATGCTCGTGAGCAGAAGAAGCCGTTCCTTGGTATTTGTTTAGGAATGCAGCTGGCAACCATTGAATTTGCCCGTAATGTGCTTGGATTGGAAGGGGCGCATTCCGCAGAATTTGTACCGGAAACAGCTTATCCAATCATTGATTTACTCCCTGAACAGAAAGATGTGGAGGATTTGGGCGGAACATTGCGTCTAGGTCTATATCCAGCTCGTATTGTTGAGGGTACGAAGGCGTTTGAAGCGTATGACGAAGAGGTTGTTTATGAGCGTCACCGTCATCGCTATGAATTTAACAATCATTTCCGTAAAGACATGGAAGCAGCAGGCTTCATTTTCTCAGGCACGAGCCCAGACGGCCGCTTAGTGGAAATTGTTGAGTTGAAGGACCATCCGTGGTTTGTGGCCTCACAATTCCATCCGGAGTTTGTCTCAAGACCAAATCGTCCACAGCCGTTATTCCGTGACTTTATTAAAGCATCATTGCAAAAATAAGGAAGTATTCAGGACCAGTTATCTGGTCCTTATTTTTTTGGTATCCTTTTTTGGTGTCAGGCACCAGTGGTGGATTTCCAAAAATTGTCTATTTGTACAAAACACCTCAATATTGGTACAAAGGTATGGAAAACTTGTACATAACCTTGCAAAAAATCAATTAAAGGGTCCCGAAATGGTACAAAATTCCTTAAAAGTCGAACAACCCCAAGTTTACCCCCCGGGAAATAATCGAGGGCAATAAAAAAACGGGTCCAAAACCCGCTTTTACTCTTCATATTCTGCCAAAATCTCTTCAATCGTAAATTTCAAGCCGTAATAAACGAACAAAGCTGCCATCGAAGAGGGATATCCGTACCGACTTCCTTCATCATCCGGGAGCAAGGCTTTGGTCAGCCGCAAATCAATCAGGAGATCCGCTGATTCCTGCAAGAGTTCACCACCCGGAACGGAGGTCGCCACCGCAACAAATGGAATTCCTTTTTCGCGAAGCTGTTCGGCAAGCTTAAGTCCAGACTCATCATTAGAATAACGCGTGAACATCAACACACGATCGGATTCAGTTAATTCCTCAACGCTGTCAAAAATCTTGGCACCCGAAAACGGTTCTGCCCCTTCCAAAGCCTCGAACTCGACCGCTTTCATTTCCTTTGTAGTAAAAATATATATAGACCCATCGCCAACCGGTGCCTGGGCAAGCAAGCGGGCTCCGTCCTCAAACGAATATTCTTCTTTTTCTTCAAGCCGTTTAAACAAACCGGTTAATTGGGTAGTAAACATTTTTAACATAAAAACCCTCCTTTTCACCCTTTTATTATAAGCGTTTTTTCGATATTGCAAAAATATTAACAAAATCCGAGAAATTTTGCAGGAGATTATTTTCCAAATAGAGAAATATAACAAGTGATAAATAGTGGGATAATAAAAATGCATCAAGTAAACAAGGAAGAGGTGGAGTTATGAAAGAGAAAATTTTAATTGTTGATGATCAGTTTGGCATTAGAATTTTACTAAATGAAGTGTTTCAAAAAGAGGGGTATCAAACATATCAGGCAGCCAATGGCATTCAGGCCCTTGAAATTGTGACAAAACATGACCCCGACCTTGTCCTATTGGATATGAAAATCCCTGGAATGGATGGAATTGAAATTTTAAAACGAATGAAGGTAATTGACCCGGATATCCGCGTCATTATTATGACAGCTTATGGTGAACTGGATATGATTCAAGAGGCCAAGGATCTTGGTGCGATTACCCATTTTGCTAAGCCGTTTGATATTGATGATATACGCGCAGCTGTTAGGAAACACATTCCCCAAAAAATGAATTAAATTTCGTTTTTTGGCCTTGAAATATAAAGAAAGTGCTTACATAGAAAATGGGCGCGCTTTCATTATGACAGTTTACAAAACTGCATTTAAATAATGGCATTTCGCCCCCTGGTTTGATATGATACATATGAACTTTTTACTGGTTGTTTATCTTTTTAAGGAATACATAATCCGTAAAATTGAGGGAAAACCTTAATATGGAAGACCGAATTGAAAAGATATCTGCCTAATTTAAGGAGGAATAGAAATGCCATTAGTTTCCATGAAAGAAATGCTCATTAAAGCCAAAGCTGAAGGCTATGCGGTTGGGCAATTTAACTTAAATAACTTAGAATTTACTCAAGCGATTCTTCAAGCTGCACAAGCTGAGAATTCACCTGTAATTCTTGGTGTTTCTGAAGGGGCAGCTCGTTATATGTCCGGCTTCAAAACAGTTGTAAAAATGGTTGAAGGCTTAATGGAAGATTTGAAAATTACCGTTCCTGTAGCAATTCACCTTGACCACGGTTCAAGCTTTGATAAGTGTAAAGAAGCGATTGATGCAGGTTTCACATCTGTTATGATCGATGCTTCCCACCATCCATTTGAAGAAAATATTGAAATTACTTCAAAAGTAGTTGAATATGCACATTCAAAAGGTGTGTCTGTTGAAGCGGAATTAGGAACTGTTGGCGGCCAGGAAGACGACGTTGTTGCTGATGGCGTTATCTACGCAGATCCTAAAGAATGTGAAGAGTTAGTAAAACGCACAGGTATCGACTGTCTTGCACCTGCTTTAGGTTCTGTTCATGGTCCTTACAAGGGTGAACCAAACCTTGGTTTTGCTGAAATGGAAGAAATCGGAAACATTACTGGTCTTCCATTAGTCCTTCACGGCGGAACTGGTATCCCATTAAAAGATATCCAAAAATCTGTTTCTCTTGGAACAGCGAAAATCAACGTGAACACTGAAAACCAAATCGCATCTGCAAAAGCAGTACGTGAAACATTAGCTGCGAAGCCAGAAGAGTACGATCCACGTAAATATTTAGGACCAGCTCGCGATGCAATCAAAGAAACAGTTATCGGCAAAATCCGCGAATTCGGTTCTGCAGGTAAAGCTTAATCGAACAATGGCAAATGTCTAACCACATTTCATATTTGTTCTAGAATATGATAAAATGTAAACCGTCCTGGTAGTACTATTAGGACGGTTTCATTCTGTAAAAAGAAATTTGAATATTTAGTCGGAAAATGGAGGGATTAATTATGAAATTTTTTATTGATACAGCTAATTTAGACGAGATCCGCGAAGCCCATGACCTTGGATTACTTGCAGGTGTAACTACTAATCCATCATTAGTCGCTAGAGAAAAAGGTGTTTCTTTTCACGACCGCTTAAGAGAAATTACGGCACTTGTACCTGGTTCTGTTAGTGCAGAAGTTATTGCGCTTGATGCAGAAGGCATGATTCGAGAAGGCAGAGAGCTTGCAGCAATCGCTCCGAATATTACCGTAAAAGTTCCAATGACTCCAGATGGGTTAAAAGCGACTCATGCTTTTGCACAAGAAGGAATCAAAACAAACGTAACCCTCATTTTTAGTCCGAACCAGGCCTTACTTGCGGCAAGAGCTGGAGCCACCTATGTTTCTCCATTTCTAGGCAGATTAGATGATATCGGCCAAAACGGTTTAGATCTAATTTCAACGATTTCAGACATCTTCAACGTGCATGGCATTGAATCAGAAATCATTGCAGCCTCCATTCGTAATCCAATTCACGTCACAGAAGCAGCGTTACGAGGCGCTCATATTGCAACCATTCCATACAAAGTATTAATGGGATTATTCCATCATCCATTAACAGATAAAGGGATTGAGGGCTTCTTAAAAGATTGGAATTCCCGAACAGAAGCATAATTATTCCCATTTCGTGTAAATTTTTTTAATTGCCATACATGAAAATAAAAATTTGGTGTAAACTAAAGGATAGACAAGTTGTCGGATTTTGACTTTTAATGCAGGAAAAATATACCTAGAGCCTCATTTCGTAATAAGCGGATTGTACCGTTTGACTTACAGGGCTTAGAAGGGAGTCGAATATGGAAAAACTTAAAATTGCGGGTGGCTATCCGTTAAAGGGAACGGTTCGGATCAGCGGGGCGAAAAATAGTGCCGTTGCGTTAATCCCTGCAACCATTTTAGCGGAATCACCAGTGACAATTGAGGGATTGCCGGATATTTCAGACGTTGAAATCTTGAAGGATCTCCTTGAAGAAATCGGCGGTAACGTTCAGCTTTCTGATAACGAGATGACGGTTGACCCATCGACCATGATTTCCATGCCCCTGCCAAACGGGAAAGTAAAAAAGCTCCGTGCTTCTTATTACTTAATGGGTGCTATGCTTGGCCGTTTTAAAAAGGCAGTCATTGGCCTTCCTGGCGGATGCTATTTAGGTCCAAGACCGATTGATCAGCATATTAAAGGTTTCGAAGCACTCGGGGCTCAAATTACCAATGAGCAAGGTGCGATTTATTTACGTGCGGACGAGCTTCTCGGTGCCCGTATTTACCTTGATGTGGTCAGTGTGGGTGCGACCATTAATATCATGCTGGCAGCGGTTCGCGCCAAAGGGCGGACGGTCATTGAAAATGCGGCGAAAGAACCGGAAATCATTGATGTCGCGACATTGTTAACGAGCATGGGTGCGAAGATTAAAGGGGCTGGAACGGACGTCATTCGTATCGATGGTGTGGAAGCGCTTCATGGCTGCCGTCACACGATTATTCCAGACCGGATTGAAGCTGGCACGTATATGATTTTGGGTGCTGCCGTGGGCGAGGGTGTCCTCATCGACAACGTTATCCCGCAGCATTTAGAATCATTGATTGCCAAATTGCGAGAAATGGGTGTCCATGTGGAGTCTGGCGATGACCAAGTGTTTGTGGACGGGTCTTCGAAATTGAAGGCCGTCGATATCAAGACGCTCGTCTATCCTGGATTTCCAACCGATCTCCAGCAGCCATTTACCACCCTTTTGACAAGAGCAACCGGCTCAAGTGTCGTAACTGACACGATTTACGGTGCCCGTTTCAAGCATATTGATGAACTGCGTAGAATGAACGGCAACATTAAAGTTGAAGGTCGTTCTGCCATCATCAATGGTCCAGTTCAATTGCAGGGGGCGAAAGTGAAGGCAAGTGATCTCAGGGCAGGAGCAGCACTGTTCATTGCCGGCCTGATGGCAGAGGGAATTACCGAAGTAACCGGGCTTGAGCACATTGACCGTGGCTACAGCGACCTCGTTGGAAAACTAAATGGCCTCGGTGCCACAGTTTGGCGGGAAGCGTTAACGAAGGAAGAAGTAGAACAGATGAAAAATAATTGATTTTTACCATATGGATAAAGCTTAGGCGTTGACTATAAGCTACTGAAATTGAAGAGACATCTAAAGAGACTTAAGGGAGATGGAGACGATGGAAAGAAGTTTAACGATGGAGCTTGTCCGTGTCACAGAAGCCGCAGCACTTGCTTCAGCCCGCTGGATGGGCCGTGGGAAGAAAGATGAGGCAGACGGTGCAGCTACTTCGGCCATGCGTGATGTGTTTGACACCGTGCCAATGAAGGGAACTGTCGTAATCGGTGAAGGGGAAATGGATGAAGCACCGATGCTTTATATTGGCGAGAAACTAGGGACCGGCTATGGTCCGCGTGTTGACGTTGCGGTTGATCCGCTCGAAGGCACCAATATTTTAGCATCAGGCGGCTGGAATGCCTTAGCGGTTCTAGCGGTCGCAGACCATGGAAATCTTCTTCATGCTCCTGATATGTATATGGAAAAAATTGCGGTTGGCCCTGAAGCAGTCGGACATATTGATATCAATGCGTCTGTTCTTGATAACTTAAAAGCTGTGGCCAAAGCGAAGAATAAAGATATTGAGGATGTTGTGGCGACTGTCTTAAATCGTCCGCGTCATGAGCATATCATTGCCAAGCTTCGTGAGGCTGGCGCACGGATCAAATTGATTAACGATGGTGACGTGGCAGGTGCGATTAATACTGCCTTTGACAATACCGGCGTCGATATTCTCTTTGGCTCTGGCGGTGCTCCTGAAGGCGTTCTTTCAGCGGTGGCGTTAAAATGTCTTGGCGGTGAAATCATCGGAAAATTACTGCCGCAAAGTGATGCGGAACTCGAGCGCTGCATCAAAATGGGACTCGATGTTAATCGTGTCCTCCGGATGGAAGACCTGGTAAAAGGAGATGACGCTATTTTTGCTGCAACCGGGGTCACAGACGGCGAATTACTGCGCGGTGTTCAATTCAAAGGCTCATACGGCTCAACACACTCCATCGTCATGCGTGCCAAATCAGGCACCGTCCGCTTCGTCGAAGGCCGTCACAGCTTAAAGAAAAAACCAAACCTAGTGATTAAATAAATGGTGCCAAAAGTAAGGGTGCCTGACACCAATTGGGTGTCAGGCACCCTTCATGGCATCGTCACTTAAATTACAGGCTGTGTTAAAACGCCCGCGAACCGCTTGCGCTTGGAACGGAAATCAACAAGTTTAACACTGCCAATAACTCCTATTACACTCCATTAGGGATTATCCTACAAGAAGAAATTCCCAATGAACGAAAATAGAAAAATAAGTTGATTAATTTTTTGCATAGAGGGTAAAATAGTAATTGTTTTATTATGCATTATATCTGCAATTCTATTCATTTCATTTCTACTTCTATCATTATTCCTCAACTCTCTTAATAACATCGGATTGAAAAAAATAAAAGTGTGGTGCACAAATGGAATTAACAATTTCAAGTTTAGAAAATATGAAGCTGAAGGAACTTTATGAGCTGGCACGCGAATACAAAGTGACCTACTACAGCAAATTAACAAAAAAAGAATTAATTTTTGCCATCCTGAAATCCCGCGCGGAACAGCAGGGATACTTTTTCATGGAAGGCGTCTTAGAAATTATCCAGTCAGAAGGATTTGGATTCCTACGACCAATCAATTACTCGCCAAGCTCAGAAGATATCTACATTTCTGCATCGCAAATCCGCCGCTTCGACCTTCGTAATGGGGATAAAGTTTCCGGTAAGGTACGACCTCCGAAAGAAAATGAGCGTTATTATGGACTATTGCACGTAGAAGCCGTGAACGGGGAAGATCCGGAATCGGCGAAGGAACGGGTATACTTCCCAGGCCTGACACCGCTTTATCCTAACCGCCAGATGAAATTGGAGACTAATCCAAAATATCTTTCGACAAGGATTATGGATGTCATCGCACCGGTTGGTTTTGGGCAGCGTGGATTGATCGTTGCACCTCCAAAGGCTGGTAAAACGATGCTGTTAAAAGAAATTGCCAACAGCATTACCACGAATCATCCGGAAGTCGAATTAATCATGCTATTGATTGACGAACGTCCAGAGGAAGTAACCGATATTGAGCGTTCGGTTGCTGGGGATGTGGTTAGTTCGACATTTGATGAAGTGCCGGAAAACCATATTAAAGTGGCGGAACTTGTACTCGACCGTGCGATGCGTTTGGTCGAACATAAGCGTGATGTGGTCATCCTGATGGATAGTATTACGCGTCTTGCGCGTGCCTATAACTTAGTGATTCCGCCAAGCGGCCGGACACTTTCCGGGGGGATTGACCCGGCAGCATTCCATCGTCCGAAGCGTTTCTTCGGGGCTGCCCGTAATATTGAAGAAGGCGGCAGCTTAACGATTCTAGCGACTGCGCTGGTCGATACCGGCTCACGGATGGATGACGTCATTTATGAGGAATTTAAAGGGACAGGTAATATGGAACTGCATCTCGATCGTTCGCTTGCAGAGCGCCGTATTTTCCCTGCGCTTGATATCCGCCGCTCTGGTACTCGTAAGGAAGAGCTTCTTATTCCGAAGGATCATTTGGACAAATTATGGGCCATCCGTAAATCGATGTCCGATTCACCAGATTTTGCGGAGCGTTTCTTGAAAAAATTACGCCAGACCAAGTCGAATGAGGAGTTCTTTGCCCAATTAGGGGAAGAGCTGAAAGCGAGACGGTCGTAGCCTGATTGAGGGAGCGCTGAAAACAAGCCGGACCTGGTTAACTTAGTTCGGGACAAGCCTGGTAGAGGGGCTTGGATAGGTTCCTTTTTCAAAAAAGAACCAACAAATCCCAACTTGCAAAAATAGGATGCCCTTGTTATAATGGGTGCAGTGTGTTTTTAGTATTTCAGTGCATGTCTTCGGACAGGTGCTTTATATAACTCTGTTTCGAATGATTCAGGGCGGAAGGAGATGAAAAGAATGAAAGCAGGAATTCATCCAAATTATAAAACAGTAACGGTGTCATGTGCATGTGGTAATACATTTGAAACTGGTTCTGTTAAAAACGAAATTCGTGTTGAGACTTGTTCAGAATGTCATCCATTCTACACTGGTCGTCAAAAATTCGCTGAAGCTGGCGGACGTGTTGACCGTTTCAACAAGAAATATGGCATCAAAACTCAACAGCAACAATAATTGTAAAACAGTACAGGCAAGAAGCAACACTTACTTGCCTGTTTTTTATTTAAATAAATTCACTTTTTGAAATAGATTTTATGGTTTTGTTAGGAAGGAGACGCCGTTTTATGTATTTAATGAAGCAAAGCGGATGGGTTGAGGTTATCTGTGGCAGTATGTTTTCTGGAAAATCGGAGGAATTGATCCGCCGTGTGAGACGGGCTCAGTTCGCTAAACAAAAGATTGCTGTGTTTAAGCCGAAAATTGATAATCGCTATCACGATCAACAGGTTGTGTCCCATAATGGTTCTTCTTTTCATGCGAAGCCAATTGCTCATTCGATGGAGATTATCCACCATGTGGAAGCCGATATCGATATTATTGCGATTGATGAGGTTCAGTTTTTTGATGAAGGAATTGTGCGGATTGTGCAGCAGCTGGCTGACAGCGGCCATCGAGTGGTTTGTGCCGGTTTGGATATGGATTTCCGTGGCGAGCCGTTTGGTCAGATGCCAGCGTTGATGGCCATTGCTGAATCAGTGACGAAGCTGCAGGCAGTCTGTTCGGTGTGCGGTTCACCATCAAGCCGAACGCAGCGCTTGATTGATGGACATCCAGCTTCTTACCATGACCCAGTCATCTTAGTGGGCGCCTCTGAAGCATACGAGCCACGCTGCCGCCATCACCACGAAGTCCCAAAGACTGCAGTATCCCGGACAAGCATCGAGCAAGAAGCAACAAATTAATATCAGGGTGTCGTCAGTTTACATAATTAGTGCCTGACACCGTAAATGAGCTAAACACTATGATTAACTACAACTGTCTGAGAAGGGGATTCTCGGGCAGTTTTTTTGTTTGGTTAGGGATTGTGGTTTTTGGTTTTTAAGTGTGATTTTTGGGCGTTGGCGGAATTGTTGGATGGTTTGGCGAAAATGTTTTTGAGTTGGGCGAAATCTCGGGTGTGTTCGGCGAGATTCCGATGGAGGTTGGCGAAATTCAGCACAGGTTCGGCGAAATCCCATTCTAAGCAGCAACCGAATTTTACTGCTTGGAAAGATTTCACTCGTCCAGTTGCAGCAAACTCCGGGCATGATAGTAATGGGAGGTGTAAGATGCAAAAGTTTTTGTTGTTTCTCTCATTATGTATGATGTTTTTAGTCAGCGGCTGTAATGGGAATGAAGGTGGGAATCATGGCAATGAAGCGGCATATGACCTTAAGAATGACCGGTCTGCACCAAATTATACGTCCAACCGTGACGGCAAAACGCCAGCAAATATGTCCAACCGCGGTGAAAATAAGCAGCGGATGGTGGAAGATGATATTACCAACCAAAATCCTAATTTCCTCAACTTGAATCGAACGGGGAGCGGCTCTGAAACGGGCGGCGGAAAAGACACAGGCGAAGATATCAATAAGGCAAAACAAGTGATTGCTAATTCAAAGGAATTTACGGCCGATTCGGTCTGGGTCAATGGTGACCGGATGTGGGTATCTGTTTATAAAAAGGGAATACAGTCTGAGCAGGGAAAAGTGAAGGCGGAGGCCCGGCTTCATCACAAACTAATTCAGGCTTTGCCACGCTATAAAATAGAGGTACGCGTAAAGGAAGATCGTAGGTAGCATGCTCTGAATTTCAGGGCATGTTTTTTTTAGTAGTATGACAAACTGTCACTTTTTTGTTGACACATGACACGGTGTCATATATAATCGGTTTATGACAAGATGTCACATACGTATAGGAGCGAAGCAATGCCAAAACAAACCTACTTTCACTTACCGAAAGATAAGCAGGACAAATTAATTGAAGCTGCTAAAGAGGAATTCTCCAGAGTCCCATTACATGAAGCATCAATTGCAAATATCATCAAAAGTGCGGGAATTCCAAGAGGGAGCTTTTACCAATATTTTGAGGATAAAGAGGATATTTATTATTTCTTGTTGAACCAACTTGCGCAAAAAAATAGTGATCGATTTATTGGGATCCTTAAAGAAAAGAAGGGGGATCTATTTGAGACCTATATGGAATCATTTCAATTTCTAATAACATTCCATAAAAATCAAGAACACCAAAACTTTTTTAAATATGCGTTTTTAAATATGAATTATAAAGTAGAGAAAACTTTCGCCAATCATGTTTATGAGCAAAATCAAAAAACTCAGTTCTTAAATACAGTCAGCCTCATCAATAGAGAAAATTTAAACGTCGAAAGTGATGAAGAACTACACCATATTTTAAAAATGATGGGTGCTGTAACCTTTCAGAATTTGATCCAAATGATTGTAAAGGAATGGACGGATGAAGAAGCGCTGAGGAATTATAGAGAGCAAATGGACTTACTAAAAAGAGGATTTTATAAAAAAGAATCTAAATAAAGGACAAGGGGATAGGATAGATGGGTACAACATTACAACAAAGAAAACCACCATATTTAATGATCGCAATCTTATTTATTGGGGCAATGGTTTCCTTTCTCAATAACTCACTTTTAAATGTAGCGCTGCCATCGATTATGGTGGACTTAAAAATAAAAGATTATTCAACGGTTCAGTGGTTATCGACAGGATATATGCTGGTCAGTGGGATATTAATTCCTGCATCAGCCTTTTTATTAACACGGTTTTCAAATCGTCGCTTATTTATTACATCGATGGCAATTTTTACCCTAGGGACTGCAGTGGCGGCCTTTGCGCCAAACTTTGGACTGCTGCTTACAGGGCGAATGATTCAAGCAGCGGGTTCTTCGGTCATGGGACCTTTATTAATGAATATTATGTTAGTAAGTTTTCCACGTGAACAGCGTGGGACGGCAATGGGTATTTTTGGATTAGTTATGATTACAGCCCCGGCAATTGGCCCTACATTATCAGGTTACATTGTCGAGTACTATGACTGGCGCGTCCTTTTCGAAATGATTTTACCGTTAGCGGTTATTAGTTTATTATTAGCTGTCTGGAAACTTGAAAATGTAATGGAACAAAACAAAAGTGCAAAACTTGATTATACTTCTGTGGTATTATCTAGTATTGGATTTGGTGGCTTGCTATACGGCTTTAGTTCGGCGAGTTCAGATGGATGGACTGATACAATTGTCTTAACTACATTAATCGTGGGTGGGATCGCGCTCCTAGCCTTCATTGTTCGTCAATTAAAAATGAAAGAGCCATTATTAGATTTGCGTGTATACAAGTACCCAATGTTTGCGCTTGGTTCAGTTATTGCGATTGTGAACGCAGTGGCCATGTTCTCTGGTATGATTTTAACACCGGCTTATGTTCAAAATGTACGGGGGATTTCACCACTTGATTCAGGTTTAATGATGCTGCCTGGTGCGATTGTGATGGGGATTATGATGCCCATTACAGGGAAACTGTTTGATAAATTTGGTCCTCGTATTCTAGCGGTAGTCGGACTTGTGGTTACAGCGATTTCAACTTACATGCTAGCAAACTTGCAAATTGATTCTAGTTACACCTATATTGTTCTTGTTTACACATTAAGGATGTTCGGTATGTCAATGGTGATGATGCCAATCATGACAAACGGGCTAAATCAATTACCAACTCGCCTAAATCCACACGGTACAGCGATCAACAATACAGCGCAGCAAGTGTCTGGTTCGATTGGTACCGCTATTCTGATTACGATCATGAATTCAGTGACAAAAACAGAAGCTACCAGCTTAATGGCCGGGGTCGATCCGACAACGCTGACAGAAGCGTCTACTGCTCTATTAACTAAGCAAGCATTATTAGCTGGTATTCAATATTCATTTTATGTTACTCTTGCCATTAATATTGTCGCGCTTGTATTAGCCTTATTCGTTAAACGTGTGGATACAAGTGAAGCAGTGGTCAAACAGTTAGACCAGCAAGAAAACAACCAAATGAAGCCTGCAGCCCTTCAATAGTGACTTTTTTAGGCTGGCTTATCATAATGACGGTAAGCCAGCCTTTTATATTTTGATGCAAAAATCTCTTTTTTAAAAATATCTCCCTAGAATTTGGTTTTGACGGTTGTTTTCACCTATACTATAATTAGAATGTTATGGACAAAAAATTGAGGTGAATTGACTGTGTTTGATCGTCTTCAATCGGTGGAAGATCGCTATGATAAGTTGAATGAACTTTTGAGCGACCCAGAGATTATTAATGATTCAAAAAAACTACGTGATTATTCAAAAGAACAATCTGATATACAAGAAACAGTACAAACGTATCGTGAATATAAAGAGGCGCGCTCACAGCTTCAGGATGCGAAAGCGATGCTGGATGAAAAGCTGGATGCTGAGATGCGTGAAATGGTGAAGGAAGAAGTTAACGAACTGGAAGCGCAAATCGTGGATTTGGAAGCGAAGATGAAGATCTTGTTGATTCCGAAGGATCCGAACGATGACAAAAACGTTATCTTTGAAATCCGCGGTGCAGCGGGCGGAGACGAGGCGGCTTTGTTTGCTGGAAATTTATATCGCATGTACAGCCGTTTTGCGGAAGCGCAAGGCTGGAAGATTGATGTACTTGATGCGAGCCCGACTGGTCTTGGCGGATACAAGGAAATCAGCTTTATGATTAACGGCCAGGGTGCTTATTCGAAATTGAAGTTTGAAAACGGCGCACACCGTGTGCAGCGTGTACCGGAGACGGAATCAAGCGGCCGGATTCATACGTCAACGGCGACAGTGGTTTGTTTGCCTGAAGCAGAAGAGGTAGACGTAGAAATCAATGATAAAGATATCCGTTTTGATGCATTTGCATCGAGCGGCGCCGGCGGACAGTCCGTTAATACGACGATGTCAGCGGTTCGTTTAACGCATATTCCGACGGGGATTGTTGTTTCAATTCAAGATGAGAAATCGCAGCATAAGAATAA
Source organism: Neobacillus sp. MER 74 (assembly GCF_023714155.1). Taxonomy (NCBI): domain Bacteria; kingdom Bacillati; phylum Bacillota; class Bacilli; order Caryophanales; family Bacillaceae; genus Neobacillus; species Neobacillus sp. MER 74. Next base: position 134,697 of record NZ_JAMAUV010000006.1, on the reverse strand, counting down.
GGATAAAGCGATGAAGGTACTACGTGCCCGCATTTATGATAAGTACCAGCAGGAAGCACAAGCGGAGTATGATTCTGTGCGGAAATCAGCGGTTGGTACAGGTGATCGTTCAGAACGGATTCGCACGTACAACTTCCCGCAAAACCGGGTGACGGACCACCGCATCGGCTTAACGATTCAAAAGCTTGATCAAATTTTGGAAGGCAAGCTCGATGATATCATCGATGCGCTGATTATGGATGATCAAGCGCGCAGGCTGGAAGATTCCTCAAATGAGTAAAAAAGTATTCGAAGCTCTTCAATGGGCTTCTTCTTTTTTAGGTCCAGCGGGTCGTGATGCCAATGCGGGAGAGCTTTTGCTGCGCCATTTCACTGGGATGAGCCGGGCACAGTTGTTTGCGAATATGCGTGACGAGTTAGCGCCGGGTGTGTGGGAGGACTTTGAACAAGCGGTTTTTGACCATGCGAAGGGTGTGCCGGTCCAGTATATTATCGGGACAGAGGAGTTTTACGGACGGCCGTTTCTCGTCAATGAAGAGGTACTGATTCCGAGACCGGAAACAGAAGAACTCGTCTACGGCGCCCTCCAACGCATCAAGCGGCTGTTTGGCGGCACGAAACAAGTCATCAAGCTGGCCGACATCGGAACCGGCAGCGGCGCCATCGCCATCACCATGAAACTGGAAGAAGCAGAACTAAGGGCGGTGTCAGGCACCAATAGAACTACGGAAGTAGGGTTAATGGTGTCAGGCACCAATAATGGCACCGATAGTACTGCGGAGCCAGTGTTAATGGTGTCAGGCACCGATATTGCGGAAGCGTCTTTGGCTGTGGCGCGGGAGAATGCGGAGCGGCTTGGGGCTGAGGTGGAGTTTTTGCAGGGGGATTTGCTGGGGCCGTTTTTGGAGAGTGGGACCCGGTTTGATGTGGTTCTCTCGAATCCGCCTTATATTCCGCTCGGGGATATCACGACGATGTCGGAGGTTGTGACGGAGCATGAGCCGCACCGGGCATTGTTTGCGGGGACGGATGGCTTGGATTTTTACCGCCGCTTTATGGTCGAGCTGCCGCAGGTGTTAGAAGCGCGTGCGCTGGTTGGTTTCGAGATTGGGGCCGGTCAGGGCGAAGCGGTAGCGGAGCTTTTGCGAAAGGCCTTTGAAGGCTCCAAAGTGGAGATCGTGAATGATATTAATGGCAGGGACCGGATGGTGTTTGCAGAGATTGGCTTCGGGGCTTAGGCTCCGAGGCTTTTTTGAATTAACGGAAAAATTCCCACACCATAACTCTCTGAAATATATTAAAATTTAATAGTTTAAGATTCTGGCATTTTGTCCAAAATGAAGATATCGAAGGGACGGTGCTAGAATTGAAAAGTAAAATGATTGTTTGGGGATATCTTATCGTTTTATCATTAGGAACGATGTTGAATTTATATATGCCAAAGACGGAAGCAGCACAGAAGGAATCCATTGTGATTCCTGGGGAAGCAATTCGGCTCAGAATTCTAGCGAATAGTGATTTTGAAAAGGATCAAGCGATTAAGCGGAAGGTACGCGATGCAGTGAATGCGCAGATTACACTGTGGGTACAGGATTTAACGTCGATGGAAGAGGCAAGAAAGGTCATTAATGCGAAGCTTCCTGAGATTCAAACAATTTCGGAAAAGGTGGTTCGTGACCAAGGGTCGACGCAGTCGGTGAAAGTCGAATTTGGTAAGGTTCAGTTTCCAACGAAATTATATGGTCAATTTTTATACCCAGCAGGAGAATATCAAGCGATTTTAATTACATTAGGTGAAGGTGAAGGTGCGAACTGGTGGTGCGTGCTTTATCCTCCATTATGCTTCCTTGACTTTTCAAATGGTGTAGCTGTAAGTGATGGGTTTGAAGAGAAGAAGGCAAAAGCAAAAACAGTGAAGGCAAAAACAGCGAAAGCGGAAAAGCCGCTGGCGAAGGTGGAAAAGGGGAAAGAAAAGGCAAACGAGACGGATAATGAAGAAAAAGTGGCCGTGGTTAAGGATGAGTCGGAGAGTAAAGTAGCTAAGGTGAACGAGGAAACCGTGGTAAAGGAAGAAAAAGCGGCTGTGCAACACGAACCTGTTGCAGAGAAGAAAGAAAAAGTTGTTGAGAAAAAAGATCAAGTCGTGAAAAAGCCGGAAAGGCTGATTGAAAAAGAGAAGCCTGTGTTCAATGAGATTATGATTGAGGACGAGGGAGAGTCTGTGGAAGTGGCTAAGAAGGAAGCGCCTGTGTATACTTCCGAAGATGAAAAGCCGGTAGAAGTGAAGTTTTTCGTAGTAGAGATGTGGGAGAAGATGTTTAACTAGACCAGTTCCAATCGAGGAGCTGGTTTTTTGTGTTATGAATAAATTTACTAGATTCCTGAATCTAGCGGTTCTATTTGTTCTAGTTCATCCATATTCATAGAGTAGAATCTTAAAAAGAGGTGGATGATTGGATGCAGGCATTGATTCGCAGGGCTAAAAAAGAGGACTTGGGCAATTTACAGGCGTTCTTATCGAGGGCGGGGCTGGGGACGGATGGATTAAATGACGATTCGATTGACTATTTTCTGCTGTTAGAGAGTGAAGATGGAACATTAAAGGGGACGCTTGGGATGGAGGCGTACACGGAATTTGGACTATTGCGTTCCCTTGTGGTGGCACCTGGACAAGCGGAGAAGGAAATCTTCGTCCTATTTGATCAAATGGTCCAATTGGCGAATGAAAAGGGGATGAAAGATTTGTTTTTGGCAACAAATAAGAGTGTGGCTTTACCGTTTTTTGAGTTAATGGGCTTTCAGAGAGTTGAACGGGAGGAATTACCTAGCGAATTTTATCAGTCAGAACATATTCGACACGTTTTAAATGTGGATAACTCATTATTTTTAAAATTTTCATTGTAATTGTGGATATATCCACAAAGTTATCCACTTTTTCACGGAAGTTGTGCACAATTTGTGGATAAGGCTTGTATTTATACACAGCTTCTTTTATACTTTCAAACGTATTAAGTGAAAAATATGAGTCTAGGTGACTAAATTCGCCAAATTTCGCTAGTAGACTCGCTTGAGATAAAGGTGGATAACTATGAACACGAAAGTTTGGAAAGTGGATAAATATGTGGATAAACTTGAAAATAATCCACAAGTTGTGGATGCAGCGAATTTTTTAAGGGATAACGAAGTGGTCGCTTTGCCGACGGAGACAGTCTATGGCCTGGGCGGGAATGCGAAAAGTGATGCGGCAGTGGAAAAGATTTTTGCCGCGAAAGGCAGACCGAGTGATAATCCACTGATTATCCACATTGCTGAAAAAAATCAGTTGAGTGAGTTTGTGGCTGAGGTACCGGAGAAAGCGGAGCGATTAATAGAAGGTTTTTGGCCGGGCCCGTTGACGATTATTTTTAAAAAGAAAGAGGGCGTCCTTTCGGAAATAGCAACAGCAGGCTTAGCGACGGTTGCGGTCAGGATGCCGGACCACCCTGTTGCGCTGGCGCTGTTGAAAAGTTGTGGATTGCCGATTGCGGCGCCGAGTGCGAACAGTTCGGGCAAGCCGAGTCCAACGACAGCCGATCATGTTTTGGACGACTTAAATGGAAAAATTGCTGGTGTGATTGACGGCGGTGCCACAGGAATTGGCGTGGAATCAACAGTGGTTGATTGTACGGAGTCCATACCGGTGATTTTGCGGCCAGGCGGGGTAACGAAAGAACAACTCGAATCCGTTGTGGGTGTGGTTCATGTCGATGCTGCGTTAACCGATGAAGCGGCACGGCCGAAGGCACCAGGTATGAAATACCGCCACTACGCCCCGAATGCCCCACTTTTTATGGTGTCAGGCACCACGGAATTTCTTCAAGGTTTAGTAGAAGAAAAGCGGCAGGAAGGGTTGCGGGTCGGAGTGCTGACGACGGAAGAGAATGCCCGGTTGTTCGAGGCTGATGTGGTGCTTGCGTGCGGGAAGCGGGCAGAGCTGGAAACAGTGGCCGCCGCACTTTATGACACGTTACGAAGATTTAATCAGGAAAAGGTCGACGTTATTTTTAGTGAAATCTTTCCGAACGCAGGTGTCGGACATGCCATCATGAACCGCCTTCAAAAAGCTGCGGGAAATAAATTGATTACAGAATAACACAGCCACCAGGTTCTCTCTTAATAGGGGACTGGTGGTTTTTTGGTGTCTTTTTTGGGGTGTCATTTTTGGTGTCAGGCACCATTAATCATATGAAGACGATGGAAAGGGTGTCAGGCACCATATGTGACGAAGGTTCCGCTTTCCCAGCTTGACTTCTAAATTTGTTTGGACGTGCATATGCTTAGTTTAGTTAGTCCAAGGGGGCGGGGTCCGAATGTCTGAGATGATTAGTGAATTGATAACTTTGATGTTAATGGCGTTTGCGCTAGGGATGGATGCATTTTCAGTCGGGCTTGGCATGGGAATGTACAAACTTCGGCTTAAGAAAATATTCAATATCGGCCTAACAATAGGCTTGTTCCACGTTTGGATGCCGCTTTTAGGGTTGCTTGCTGGGAAATTTTTATCGGATAAGTTTGGTACGTTTGCAACCTTTATCGGCGGTTTTCTGTTGATTTTGCTCGGTATACAAATGGTCTGGTCAACCCTTAAAAAGGGGGACGAGAAGGTCATTTCCCCTGTTGGCTTTGGCTTGTTGATCTTTGCCTTGAGTGTAAGTCTGGATAGTTTTTCTGTTGGTCTTACTTTAGGTATTTATGGTGCGAAGACAATCATGGTGATTATCTGTTTTGGCATCATGGCAACCGTGCAAACGTGGTTAGGATTACTGCTCGGCCGGAAGATGCAGGGCTGGGTGGGGGCCTATAGTGAAGCGCTTGGCGGCGCGATTCTCCTTGCATTTGGGATAAAGCTGCTTGCTCCGTTCTTGTAAGGAGGAAATCCTTTGCGTACCTATGGTAAAATCATTACATAAGAATCATGCAAAAAGGAGGCACACACATTGCAGCGCATTTTATTTGTATGCACAGGAAATACCTGTAGAAGTCCAATGGCAGAAGCGATTTTGAAAAATAAACAAATGGACGAGATTGAAGTGAGGTCCGCAGGAATCTATGCAGCGAACGGTAGTGAGGCATCCACACATGCGAAAAAGGTGCTCGAGGACAATGGGATCGCGCATAATCACCGTTCCAGCTTGTTAACCGGTGTCGATGTCAATTGGGCCGACCTCATCCTCACTATGACGTCTTCACACAAGATGGCGATTCTCCAGCAATACCCAGAGGTGAGCCATAAGGTCTTTACCTTAAAGGAATACAGCGGGGAAGGCTTCAATTCAGATGTGGTCGATCCTTATGGCGGCTCCCTGGCGATGTATGAGCAAACCTTTCGTGAACTAGATGAATTAATTGACAAGGCCATTGGAAAACTAAAGTAATACTTGATGGAATGCTCTCTTTCTTTAGAAGAGGGCTTTTATTTTTGAACAGGGAACTTTCTATTTCAGCGAGGGTATGTCAAAATAAATCAGGAGAGCGGAAGTGTCCATTTGTTGTTGGGCCTGCGCTGGGACATACATAATAGCAAAAGGAAAACAGGAGGGATTTTTCATGAAAGTAGCTTTAGCATCAGACCATGGCGGGGTTAATCTTCGCAAAGAAATTGCCAGCCTACTCGTAGAGCTTGGCATTGAATACCAAGATTTTGGCTGTGAGTGCGAAACTTCGGTCGATTATCCAGATTATGCACTGCCGGTCGCTGAAAAAGTGGCGAAGGGTGAATTTGACCGCGGCATCCTGATTTGTGGGACGGGGATTGGCATGAGCATTGCGGCCAACAAAGTAAAAGGAATTCGCTGTGCATTGGTTCATGATACCTTTAGTGCGAAAGCAACGCGCGCCCATAATGATTCCAATATCTTAGCGATGGGCGAACGCGTCATTGGTCCTGGCTTGGCCCGTGATATTGCCCAAGTTTGGCTGACCGGTGAATTCGAAGGCGGCCGCCATGCTGGCCGGGTCGGTAAAATTGGCGAATACGAGGATAAGCACCTTTAATTCACTTAGATCAAGAGTCGAATGCGAAATCTGTTAGGGGGTAAGGCTTATGATTCAAGAAAGTGAAAAAGAGCTGGAAGCAGTTTTAGCAGAATTCAAAGAACAGGCCAATTTGAGACCGGGACAGCTGCTTGTGGTCGGCTGCAGTACCAGTGAAGTGATTGGGGAGCGAATTGGAACCTCTGGGACAGTCGAAGTCGCGGAAATGATTTTTCGCGGCTTGAAAAAACTTCAAGTGGACACAGGGATTGATCTGGCGTTCCAGTGCTGTGAGCATTTAAATCGAGCCTTGGTTGTTGAACGGACGGTGGCAGCTGCAAAACACTTTGACGAGGTTTCGGTTGTCCCTGTCCGAAAAGCAGGCGGGGCAATGGCAACCTATGCCTTTGGGGAGCTGGAGGATGCAGTCGTGGTGGAGTTCGTGAAGGCAGATGCCGGAATCGACATTGGCAATACCTTGATTGGTATGCACCTAAAACATGTAGCCGTTCCTGTCCGGGTGACCCAAAAAAAGATTGGACAAGCCCATGTAACGCTCGCCAAAGTGCGTCCGAAACTAATTGGCGGGGCGCGCGCTGTCTATGAGCGCAATCAAGAAAACTCAAGCTGTTCATAAAAGACATGGGTGTCAGGCACCATCATTCAGGCTTGTATATATGATGGCAAATTATGATAGAATAATTAGTTTAATACCGAAAACACGAACATTACTGTCAGAAAAAATATTTTTATTCGTGAAATAAGGTTGGAGTGCATAGAAACGCTCGCTTTGGGTTAAAAAAATAATTAAAATACGAAAAATGTTTCTCTTTTAATTTATGAGTGTTTCATGCTAAAATAAAAAAGAATTTTTGAAATTGTAAATAGTAGTCACTCACATACAAGGGGGATTTTTTGTCATGAAGCATTTGCCTCAAGCGGATGAACAGGTTTTTCAAGCGATTCAAAAAGAATTAGGTCGTCAACGCTCTAAGATTGAATTAATTGCCTCAGAAAACTTTGTTAGCGAAGCAGTCATGGAAGCACAAGGCTCTGTGTTAACGAACAAATATGCAGAAGGCTATCCTAACCGTCGTTATTATGGCGGCTGTGAATATGTCGATATTGTTGAAGACTTGGCCCGCAACCGTGCGAAGGAAATTTTCGGTGCGGAATATGTGAACGTGCAGCCGCACTCAGGTGCCCAAGCCAATATGGCAGTATACTTCACGGTGCTTGAGCAAGGCGACACGGTTCTTGGAATGAACTTATCCCACGGCGGCCACTTAACACACGGCAGTCCGGTTAACTTCAGTGGTGTTCAGTATAACTTTGTTGAGTATGGCGTAGATGAAACAACTCAACGCATCAACTATGATGATGTTCGTGCAAAAGCACTTGAACACAAGCCAAAGATGATTGTTGCTGGGGCAAGTGCCTACCCGCGTGCGATCGATTTCGCGAAGTTCCGCGAGATTGCTGATGAAGTCGGCGCATACTTAATGGTTGATATGGCGCACATCGCCGGCCTTGTTGCGGCAGGTTTGCACCAAAACCCAGTTCCATATGCAGATTTCGTGACTACAACAACGCATAAAACATTGCGCGGTCCACGCGGCGGGATGATCCTTTGCAAAGAGGAATTTGGCAAGAAGATTGATAAATCTATCTTCCCTGGAATCCAAGGCGGTCCATTGATGCATGTCATCGCAGCTAAAGCCGTTGCGTTTGGCGAAGCACTTCAAGACAGCTTTAAAGATTATGCAGGCCAAATTATTGCCAACGCTCAGCGCCTGGCTGAGAGTCTTCAAAAGGAAGGCTTGCAGTTAGTTTCCGGCGGTACGGACAACCACCTTTTATTAGTGGACGTAACGACGCTTGGATTAACTGGCAAGGTTGCTGAAAAAGTCCTTGATGAAGTTGGTATCACAGTGAATAAAAACACGATTCCATTTGATCAACAAAGCCCGTTCGTAACAAGCGGTATCCGTATCGGAACGGCGGCAGTTACAAGCCGTGGCTTTGCTGAAGCAGAAATGGACGAAATTGCTTCAATTATCGCGTTTACTTTGAAAAATCATGAAGATGAAGCGAAGCTTGAGGAAGCAGCGGGACGTGTCGAAGCTTTAACAGGCAAATTTACCCTATATCCGGAATATTAATAAGAAAAGCGCAAGCGCCTTGTTCAGGGGCGACAGGCATAAGACGAGCCGGCTTGAAGGTTGCTTTTTAACCTTCAGGACGGATTGGCTTATGACCCCGAGCCCCTAGGCGCTGGAGCTAGACAGTTTCATCTAAGAATCGGCCTCCTAGCAGGCCGATTTTTTTTGAAAAATCTAACTAGTTATTCTGATTTGCTCATTGGATTGTTTTTCTGTAAAATGAGACGAAGTGTTTGTTAATTTAATAAAAGGGGCGATTATTGTGGCCAAGGTATTCGTTTTCGACCATCCATTAATTCAGCATAAGCTAACTTACATACGTGATAAAAACACAGGAACAAAGGAATTCCGCGAGCTTGTCGATGAAGTTGCCACACTGATGGCATTTGAAATCACAAGAGACATGTCGCTTGAAGATATTGATATCGAAACACCTGTCTGTTCGACGAAATCCAAGGTATTATCGGGTAAAAAAATGGGCGTTGTGCCGATTTTACGTGCAGGAATCGGTATGGTCGATGGTATTTTAAAATTAATCCCAGCTGCAAAAGTGGGCCATATCGGTTTATACCGTGACCCGGAAACTTTGATGCCGGTTGAATATTACATTAAGCTGCCAAGCGATGTCGAAGAGAGAGATTTCATTGTGGTTGATCCAATGCTGGCAACTGGCGGTTCAGCGGTTGAAGCGATTCGCTCTTTGAAAAAGCGCGGCGCAAAACATATTAAGTTTATGTGTCTAATTGCAGCACCAGAAGGCGTAGAGGCAGTCAAGGAAGCCCACCCTGATGTCGATATCTATATTGCGGCATTAGATGAGAAATTGAATGACCACGGCTACATTGTCCCAGGTTTAGGTGACGCTGGGGACCGGTTGTTTGGTACGAAATAGGATCCTTCCTGAAAAAAGTCGAGAAATTACTCGGCTTTTTTTGTTTTTCGCTAAAAATTTGATATCTATATAAAATTGCAGCTTATAATAATAGGTCATCGTTGGATTATGAACGACTTCACTCTTTATTGGCGAAGGCTTGATACCTTTTGAGCGAATTCTAGAGTGTAATGAGCGAATCTTAGGAAGTAATGGGCGAATTTAGTGCGTCAATGAGCGAATTTAAAAAATATCCATTTTTGCATACTTTCCCCCCTCAATGAAAACGATATGGAAAAAGGGGAAATCTGCTGATGAAACTTCTACTGGCATTACTGCTAGCTTTTCAAACTCCTAAAATACTCATTCATCCTTCCATTACCGATAGCACGCAGGAAACCACTGCGATTATTATCCTGGACAAACCGCACACCGACCAGGAAATCCGTCAGCTCCTACAACCTTACAAAGGCGTGAAGCTGCGCCGAATATATCACGAGGCACTGGATGGTTTCTCTGTCCAAGGCAGCGCCGCCTCCCTCGCAAAACTCGCAGCGACGAGCCAGAAACAAATCACCAATGTCTCACCGGTCATCCAGTATCAGGCTGAGACCGAGGAAAGTGTGGAGATTATTGGCGGGGAGGAAGTCCGCAAATTTTTCGATCATAAAAATCAACGACTTACCGGAAAAGGAGTCACGGTGGGGGTGATTGATACTGGCGTCGACTATACGCATCCGGACCTCAAGCGAAACTATGCCGGCGGCCGCGATTTGGTCGACAATGACCGTGATCCGATGGAGACGCTTGCCCTCGGTAAGGCGACCATCCACGGGACCCATGTCGCAGGGATCATTGCGGCCAATGGAAAAATCAAGGGCGTCGCCCCGGAGGCAAGAATTGTCGCGTACCGGGCGCTTGGACCGGGCGGGGGAGGGACAACAGAGCAGGTACTGGCCGCGATTGACCAAGCCATCAAGGATAAAGTCGATATTGTTAATCTTTCCCTCGGAAATGATATTAATGGGCCAGACCTGCCGATCAGCCTTGCCCTTAACCGTGCGGTCGACCGCGGCATCGTGGCGGTGGCGGCCTCGGGGAATTCTGGGCCCAATGTGTGGAGCGTCGGCTCACCAGGAACGGCCTCGAAAGCAATCTCGGTGGGGGCATCAACGCCTACCCTCGAGACTCCATATATATCTATAGTAGGAAGTCGGGAACAATTCCAAATTGAGCCGATGGAAGGCTCGGCCACGTGGAATCTTGACCGTTCCGTAGACGTAGCGGATGGAGGGCTCGGACGGCCTGATGAACTGAAACATGTCGATGGGAAAATTGCCCTCATCGAACGAGGCGTCCTAACGTTCACACAAAAAGCAGAAAATGCCCAAAAAGCGGGGGCAAAAGCGGTGCTGATCTACAATAATGTCAGCGGGGGCCGCTTCATGGGAAACCTGGACTCTCAGCTGACCATCCCTGTTGGAGCACTCGCGAAGGGTGACGGAGTAATTTTACAAAGAGAAATAAAAAAACAAACGACCGCGGCAAGGGTAGTGGTTAGCGAAGAGCGGGATCAGCTCGCCGACTTCAGCTCGCGCGGCCCTGTGACAGGCTCATGGGAAATTAAGCCGGATATTGTTGCACCAGGGGTCGCCATTAATTCGACGATTCCGGGCGGCTACCTGTCTTTGCAGGGGACGAGTATGGCTGCACCGCATGTCGCGGGGGCCTGTGCGCTAATCAAGCAGGCCCATCCGGATTGGTCCCCGGAGCAGATCAAAGCAGCGCTGATGAATACGGCAATACCACTGGCTAAATCAAGCACGGCAACGAATCCTAGACAGAGTTATTACCGCACCTTTGAACAGGGAGCCGGCCGAATTCAAGTGGATCAAGCAATCAAAACGAGCACACTCGTATCGCCTAGCAGTATGCACTTTGGGAAATTTACCGAGCAGAGTGATGTCCAGAAAGTCTCCCTCACTGTGGAAAATACGGGTTCGCATACCCAGACTTATTCGTTCGATATCCCGCCGCACGTCGATGGGCTCCACTGGCGGCTCCCGTTATCGTTTACGCTCGAACCGAAACAAACAAAGGACATCACTGTGGAGTTAACGGTTGACCCGAACGTGTTTATGGGAAAAATACAAGACGGCTTCCTCAAGCTCCATGCAGGGACCGCAACCGTTCGAATTCCGTATCTCTATGTCCTGGAGGAGCCGAACTACCCGCGCGTGATGGGCTTTGATTTTACAAATGGCGACAGACCTGGGCAGTATCGGTATGAGGTGTATTTGCCGGGTGGGGCAGAGGAATTTGGAATAGCGTTGTTTAACCCAGAGGATTATCGCTTTGTCGGCTTTTTAGATACGATTACCAATGTGAAAAAAGGACTAATTCATAGGGACATACCGAAGGAAAAACTTCCACGGGAAGGATCGTATCTGGTGAAAGTTTTTGCGAAAAAAGCAAATAAAGAGGATTTTCTCGAACGGATGATTACAATTGAGAAAACACCAGATGAATAATCATGCCCATTATAGGGGAAATGCCTTCTATATTTATGTACCATAATAAAAGTTCATAAAATTGTACCATTAGTATAATTCTAAACGTTCACAAAATAGACACAAAATAGGCAAATATCCTTCACAATTTACAATACAATAGGGATGTTGGATAAAGTTCTGGAATGGAAAATAATTCAGCGAATACTTTGTGGTATAATTCACGTAAATTCATTGACATTGACAGGGTGCTATTGTATGCTAACAAAGGGTGTAAATGATAGGGTTTTCATGTAAAAATATCTATCTGAAGATAGTATTTTGGCTGTGAATTTTACCATTGCCCGCTTGACTCTCTCTCCAGAGTGAGGATGTGTTTATATGCGTAAAAACAACCGCAATCCATTTCAAGCTATGGCTTTAATGTCCGCAATTGTCTCCCAATTAGTAGGTTCCATTCTAATAGGTATTTTCTCAGGCAGATGGCTGGATCGTCAGTGGGGCACCGAGCCAATTTTCTTAATAATCGGACTGCTCATCGGTCTTGCAGCGGGCACCTATTCTATGCTTTTATCCATCCGCTATTTCTATTCAGGAGAAAAATAACTATGCCAGATTTCAGAGTTATGTACAACAGGCAGCGCAAATGGATTTTTTACTTGTTGTCCATTTATGTTCTAGGCTGGGGCTTCACATCTTATCAAACCGTATTTTTAGGACTGATTCTTGGGACATGCTTCAGTTATCTGAACCTTTGGTTCTTGGTTAGAAAGACGGAGAGTTTTGATAAAAAAGTAACTGAGGGCAAAAAGCCTAAATCCTTAGGGTCGCTCTCGAGAATGGCGATGGCTGGAATTGCCGCGTTAATCGCCTTGAGATATCCAGAGCAATTCAATATGATTTCCTTAGTGGTAGGATTGATGACATCCTATATTGTCATTATGATAGATTATTTTTACCATGCTTTGCATGTACATAAATGAAGCGGAAGCGAGGTGAGTTTACATGCATCATGAGGCTCCAGAGTTTGAATTTATGGGTCTTTGGTTTAATGGCGCAAATATGCTGATGATTACGATAGCTAGTTTAATCGTTTTCTTAATAGCTGTCCTTTCTACACGAAAGTTAGCAATGAAACCCACAGGGATGCAAAACTTCTTTGAATGGGTGATGGACTTTGTAAAAGGGATCATTAACAGCACGATGGACTGGAAAGAAGGCGGAAGATTCCACATCCTTGGAATTACATTAATTATGTATATTTTTGTATCCAATATGTTAGGCCTTCCATTTTCAATCGTGGTTGATGATAAGCTTTGGTGGAAATCACCAACAGCCGACCCAATCATTACTTTGACATTGGCCGTTATGGTATTGGGACTATCCCACTATTATGGCGTCAAGTTAAAAGGTGCAAAGGGTTATGGAGAAGGGTTCTTCGCTCCGATGAAATTCTTATTCCCTTTGAAAATTATTGAGGAATTTGCCAATACGCTGACTCTTGGTCTGCGTCTATATGGTAACATTTACGCTGGCGAGTTGCTTTTATCACTATTAGCAGCAGGATTAGCGCATCAAGGTATTGCCGGTACGATCGCAGCGATTCCGCTGACAATGGTATGGCAAGGGTTCTCTATTTTCGTTGGTACGATCCAAGCTTATATTTTCACAATGTTAACAATGGTTTACTTGGCTCATAAAGTGAGTCACGACCATTAATAATACACCGTTCATTTTTATGAACACTATAAAAAAATAATTTATGTTTCATACATTTAAGGAGGAAAAAAGTAATGACAGGATCAATTGGTGTTTTAGCAGCAGCAATCGCAATCGGTTTAGCAGCAGTAGGAGCAGGTATTGGTAACGGTCTTATCGTAGGACGTACAGTAGAAGGTATCGCTCGTCAACCAGAACATCGTGGTTTACTACAAACAACAATGTTTATCGGGGTTGCGTTAGTTGAAGCATTACCGATTATTGGGGTAGTTATCGCGTTCATGGTATTAAATAAATAATTTTAGGCAAATTTACATTGGCGATGATCAACAAATCTTCGCCATTCATTTATGCGTTTTTTCTATCGTTAAGCAACTCTTGAAAGGAGTGAACCGAGGGTGTTAACAAACAGTTTTGTATTAGCGACTGCTGCGGAAGGCGGCGGCCACATTAATACTGGAGATATCTTCTTCCAGCTCATCGTTTTTATTGTTTTGTTAGCCTTGCTCAAAAAGTTTGCTTGGGGTCCATTAATGGGCATCATGAAACAGCGTGAAGAGCATATTGGTAACGAAATTAGTGCGGCGGAAAACAGCCGTTTAGAAGCACAAAAGATTTTACAAGAGCAGCGCGATCTTTTAAAAGAAGCTCGTAATGATGCTCAAAACCTAATTGAAGGTGCGAAGAAGCAAGGCGATATCCAGCGTGAAGAGATTATCGCAGCGGCCCGCACAGAAGCTGATCGTATGAAAGAATCAGCGAAGCTTGAAATTGAGCAGCAAAAAGAAAAAGCAGTTGCCGCGATTCGTGAGCAAGTTGCGTCCCTGTCTGTATTGATTGCTTCTAAAGTAATTGAAAAACAAATCACTGCAGCAGACCAAGACCAACTGATTAGCGAATATATTAAAGAGGCAGGAGAAGAGCGATGAGCAACTCTATGGTAGCTAAGCGCTATGCGTTGGCTCTTCTAAATATTGCAAAAGAGACGAATTCGCTCGGAGTTATTGAAGAAGAACTTCGTGTAGTGAAGGAAGTTGTACAATACAATCCTGAATTAAAAGCCATCTTAAATTCTTCTAAGCTTTCACTTGAAAAGAAAAAAGAAATTATTAAGACTGCTTTCGCATCAGTTAATGTAAATGTACTCAATACACTGTTGATCTTAATCGACCGCCACCGTGAAGACCAAATCATTGATTTGGCGAATGAATTTTTAGAGCTGGCAAATGAAGAAATGGGCATTGCCGAAGCTGAAGTTTACAGCACACGTGCGTTAACGGATGCAGAACGCGAGGCGATTTCATCTGTATTTGCTGCTAAAATTGGCAAAAAGTCACTAAAAATCGAAAATATCGTAGATTCCAACCTGCTTGGCGGCATCCGCCTCCGCATTGGAAATCGTATATATGACGGGTCATTAAGAGGTAAACTTGATCGTTTAGAACGTAAATTGTTAAGCTAGATTCGAAAGATTAGGGGTGAAACTCATGAGCATCAAAGCTGAAGAAATTAGTTCCCTGATAAAAAAGCAAATTGAAAACTATCAGGCGGAAATTCAAGTAACGGATGTTGGTACAGTTATCTCAATCGGTGACGGTATCGCACGTGTTCATGGCCTAGACAATGTCATGGCTGGAGAACTTGTTGAATTTTCAAATGGCGTTATGGGTATGGCACAAAACCTAGAAGCTAATAACGTCGGTATTATCATTCTTGGACCTTTCACTGAAATCAAAGAAGGTGACGAGGTTCGCCGTACAGGACGCATCATGGAGGTTCCGGTTGGTGAGGAACTTATTGGACGCGTGGTTAACTCCCTTGGACAACCAGTTGATGGTATGGGTCCAATCAACACTACAAAAACACGCCCAGTGGAAGCGGTGGCTCCAGGCGTTATGGCTCGTAAATCCGTTCATGAGCCATTACAAACAGGTATCAAAGCGATTGACGCCCTTGTGCCAATCGGACGTGGTCAACGTGAATTAGTAATCGGTGACCGTCAAACAGGTAAAACATCTGTTGCTATCGATACAATCTTGAACCAAAAAGGTCAAAACATGATCTGTATCTATGTTGCGATCGGTCAGAAAGAATCTACAGTTCGTAACGCCGTTGAAACACTACGTAAATACGGCGCATTAGAATACTCAATCGTTGTTACTGCATCTGCATCACAACCTGCTCCATTGCTTTACTTAGCTCCATATACAGGAGTTTCAATGGCAGAAGAGTTTATGTATGCTGGCAAACACGTATTGATCGTATATGATGATCTTTCTAAACAAGCAGCTGCATACCGTGAGCTTTCCTTGCTGCTTCGTCGTCCTCCAGGTCGTGAAGCATATCCAGGGGATGTATTCTACTTGCACAGCCGTTTACTTGAGCGTGCAGCGAAAATTAACGATACACTTGGTGCTGGTTCAATCACTGCGCTTCCGTTCATTGAAACACAAGCGGGTGACGTTTCAGCGTATATCCCAACAAACGTTATTTCAATCACTGATGGACAAATTTTCTTACAATCTGACTTATTCTTCTCCGGTGTACGTCCGGCGATCAACGCTGGTCTATCCGTATCACGTGTAGGTGGATCTGCACAAATCAAGGCGATGAAAAAGGTATCTGGTACACTAAGACTTGACCTTGCATCATACCGTGAATTAGAAGCATTTGCTCAGTTTGGATCAGACTTAGATAAAGCAACGCAAGCGAAATTGAATCGTGGGGCGCGTACGGTTGAAGTTCTTAAACAAGACCTGCACAAGCCGCTTTCAGTTGAAAAGCAAGTTGCAATCCTTTACGCATTAACACGCGGCTTCCTTGATGATATTCCATTAGAGGATGTACGTCGCTTTGAATCAGAATTCCTTAATTGGTTAGACCACAACCGCAAAGAGTTGTTAGACCATATTACAAAAACGAAGGATCTTCCTTCTGATGACGATATGGCTTCTGCAATCAACGCCTTCAAAAAGACGTTTGCAGTTTCCGAACAATAGGGTCTGACATTTAGTACGGTGAGGTGAGCGGCACTGTGTGAAGATTTCACATGATGCCGCGCGCTTTCCAGACATTCTTTGAAAAAGGGTGGTGAGAACCTATGGCTTCATTACGTGAGATAAAAACTCGTATTAATTCAACGAAAAAGACGAGTCAAATTACGAAAGCAATGGAAATGACCTCTGCTGCGAAGTGGAATCGTGCCGTCGTGAATGCAAAGCAATTTGTTCCTTATATGGAAAAAATCCAAGAGGTAACGGCGTCAATCGCGCTTGGCTCAGGCGGAGTAAATCATCCCATGCTGACAAGTCGACCTGTTAAGAAAACCGGTTATGTTGTAATGACTTCTGACTCAGGACTTGCTGGTGCATTTAACAGCAACGTGCTCCGTCGTGTGAGTCAAACAATTAAAGAACGTCATAAATCGAATGATGAATTCGCGATTATTGCAATCGGACGTGTAGCTCGAGACTTTTTTGTCAAGCGCGGCATGAATGTGGTCCTTGAGACAATCGGGATCCCGGCCCAGCCAAACTTTGCTGACATTCAAGACATTACCCGTGCAACCGTTGGAATGTTTGCCGATGGCACATTCGATGAACTATATATTTATTACAGTCATTATCTAAGTGCAATTTCACAGGAAGTCCTTGAGAAGAAGCTTCTTCCACTTACGGATTTAACGACTACTCAAAAGACGATTTCCTATACATTCGAGCCATCTGCAGAAGAAATATTAGAAGTTCTCCTGCCTCAATATGCTGAGAGCTTAATTTTTGGCGCTCTCCTAGACAGCAAAGCGAGTGAGCACGCCGCTCGGATGACAGCAATGAGAAATGCAACAGATAACGCAAAAGAACTAATCAATCACTACACACTAGTCTTCAACCGTGCCCGTCAAGCGTCGATCACTCAAGAAATCACAGAAATCGTCGGCGGTGCGGCAGCGCTAGAGTAGGAAATTTGACTATTTAGAATGATTCTAATCTGGTGCCTGACACCAGTATAACCATTTAGATTCGAGCAGGGAACGATCATACCGTTCCCGACTCATTTTGTTCAGTTTAGAACAATGCGCGCGGGCCACACTGAGGTCATTTTTCAAAAATGCTTAGGGGTGGTTTTCGCGTAAGAGTAAGTTAGGAGGGAAAACGATGAGCAAAGGACGCGTTCTTCAGATTATGGGTCCGGTAGTTGACGTTAAGTTCGAAAGCGGTCATCTGCCTGCGATTTATAATGCGTTGAGAATTTCAAGTAAAGCGAGTAATGCTTCCGAAGTTGATATCAACATTACCCTTGAAGTAGCTCTTCATTTAGGTGATGATACAGTTCGTACAATTGCGATGTCAACAACTGACGGTTTAACTCGTGGAATAGAAGTTGAAGATACTGGTGCACCAATTTCGGTACCAGTTGGTGATGTGACTCTTGGTCGTGTATTTAACGTATTAGGAGAAACAATTGACCTTGATCCTGCAATTCCAGCAAACGAGCGCCGTGATTCCATTCACCGCGAAGCACCAACATTTGAAAACCTTTCTACTCAGGTAGAAATTCTTGAAACTGGTATTAAAGTAGTAGACTTACTTGCTCCTTATATTAAGGGTGGTAAGATCGGTCTATTCGGTGGTGCCGGTGTAGGTAAAACGGTATTAATCCAGGAATTAATCAACAACATCGCACAAGAGCACGGTGGTATTTCCGTATTTGCTGGTGTTGGTGAGCGTACACGTGAAGGTAATGACCTTTACCACGAAATGACGGATTCTGGCGTTATCAAGAAAACTGCGATGGTATTCGGACAAATGAACGAGCCGCCTGGCGCACGTATGCGTGTTGCTTTAACTGGTTTGACCATGTCTGAGTATTTCCGTGATGAGCAAGGACAAGACGTGTTGTTCTTCATGGATAACATCTTCCGTTTCACGCAAGCAGGTTCTGAGGTTTCCGCGCTACTTGGCCGTATGCCATCAGCGGTAGGTTACCAGCCAACTCTTGCAACTGAGATGGGTAAATTACAAGAACGTATCACATCTACAAACTTAGGATCAGTTACATCGATCCAAGCGATTTATGTACCAGCCGATGACTATACGGATCCGGCTCCGGCTACAACATTCGCTCACTTAGATGCAACAACAAACCTTGAGCGTAAGCTTTCTGAGATGGGTATATACCCAGCGGTGGATCCTTTGGCTTCAACATCTCGTGCTTTGTCACCTGATATTGTTGGCGAAGAGCACTACAATGTAGCCCGCCAAGTTCAATCAACATTACAACGTTATAAAGAATTACAAGATATCATCGCGATCCTTGGTATGGATGAACTTAGTGATGATGATAAGTTAACGGTACAACGTGCGCGTCGTATCCAAGTATTCTTATCTCAAAACTTCCACGTTGCTGAGCAGTTTACTGGCCAACCAGGTTCTTATGTACCTGTAAAAGAAACGGTACGTGGTTTCAAAGAGATTCTTGAAGGTAAGTATGACCACCTTCCAGAAGACGCGTTCCGTTTGGTTGGACGTATTGAAGATGTGCTTGAGAATGCAAAACGCATGGGCGTTGAGGTCTAAACTGAGCCTGGAGGGTAAAAAATGAAGACGATTAAAGTCAGTATTGTTACTCCCGATGGCCCGGTGTATGAATCAGATGTAGAAATGGTAAGTACCAAGGCAACAAGTGGTGATTTAGGGATTTCCCCTGGTCACATGCCGTTGGTTGCCCCGCTGGAGATTACGTCTGTTCGTCTTAAAAAAGACGGTAAAACGGATTATGTTGCGATCAGTGGTGGATTTTTAGAGGTCCGTCCTGATCAAGTGACGATTTTGGCTCAATCAGCGGAACTTGCTTCTGAAATTGATGTGGAACGTGCCGTAAAAGCGAAGGAACGTGCAGAACAGCGTATGAGAGATCATCAAGCTGAGCATACCGATTTCAGACGTGCGGAGCTTGCTTTACAGCGTGCCATCAATCGCCTCGCCGTATCGGAAAGAAGATAATAGTATAGTTAAAACCCCTTTGGCGGCAATTTTTTCGAAATTGTTGCTGGAGGGGTTTTTTTGGTTGTGATGTATTCTGGGGAGTCTTTCTAAAAATAGGGATTTTAAAAGGTATTTCCCGGAAATTTGAATAGTCCATTGACCGTCTTTTTCAGCCGGACTGATGCTCGATATTGGAATATTTGCATGAAATGGAAGCTTGTGAATATGATGGTAAAGGGACATGTTACTTGTTTTAGAAAAATTGCTTTTTTAGAAGAATAAAAGGGAATTTTGAAAAAGAGAGATGAGATATACGCTTTATGACAAATCTCACTGACATTGTTCACATTTTGTTGTTAAATAGATGTTGTTGTCGAATTTATTAGGTGTTTGACTGGGGACATCTAGTTGGCACGTCATCTTCTGCTCAAACTGCACTTGCAAAATTCCCGCTTGAAGGTCTCTTTTGGCAGCGGCCACTCAAGAGCCTTTCAACCGGGAATTTCGCGGCGGATAGAATCCCAATTTTTATGAAGGCGGCTTGTCGACATGGGTTTGTAACAATGCTATAATGAATTCGGTTACAATATTTACTAGTATGAAAATTTACAACATTGGAGGGGATAGACATGGAACTTCTAAATGTATATCAGAATAATTATCTGATTGTTTTTGCATTTCTGTGTCTTGGGGTGCTGCTGCCTGTGGTGGCGTTATATTTAGGTAAGCTTCTGCGTCCTCATAAACCGAGTGAGGCGAAGTATACCACATATGAGAGCGGTATTGATCCATTTCACGATTCCCGTGTACAGTTCAATGTCCGCTATTATATTTTTGCCCTAATGTTTGTTATTTTTGATGTAGAAACTGTGTTTTTATATCCTTGGGCGGTGGCCTATGATAGATTAGGGATTTTTGCGCTAATCGAGATGTTAATTTTTGTTATTATGTTATTAATTGGCCTTGTGTATGCCTGGAAAAAGAAGGTGCTACGATGGAATTAAAACTAGATGGCATTTCACAACAAGAAATGGCAGAGTTACAGCGAAATGTATTTATGACTACGCTAGAGCAAATTAAAGCTTGGGCCCGGAGCAGTTCGATCTACCCAGTGACATTTGGTCTGGCTTGTTGTGCGATTGAAATGATGGGTGTGGGTGGAGCAAACTATGATTTGGACCGTTCAGGTTCATTTTTCCGGACGTCGCCGCGTCAGTCGGATTGTATGATTGTGTCGGGCACCGTGACAAAGAAGATGGCGCCAATTTTACGGCGATTATATGACCAAATGCCCGAGCCGAAATGGGTCATTGCGATGGGTTCTTGTGCAACAGCAGGTGGGCCGTATGTAAAATCTTATTCAGTCGTTAAGGGAGTCGATCAAATCGTTCCTGTCGATGTATACATACCTGGATGCCCTCCAAACCCAGCCGCTTTAATTTATGGAATCAATAAATTAAAGGAAAAGATTCGCTATGAAGCGAAGACTGGGAAGAAGGTGATCTAACCAATGAGTGGGGAAAAAGATCTTGAACAGTTAAAGAAGGAAGCGGTTGCGAAGGCAAAGGCAGCGGCGGCAGCGAAACGAGCAGCGAAGGCTGCTGGGGAAGCGGCACCAGCTCCAAAGCAAGAAGAAAAGCCGGCCGAACCAGTTAAAGCTGAAGCTCCAGCTCCAGCAAATGACGCAGATGATCTTGCGAAGAAAAAGGCAGAGGCTGTTGCGAAGGCGAAGGCGGCGGCTGCAGCGAAACGGAAGGCGATGGAGCAAGGCGGCACTTCAGCTCTAGCGGAAGATACCACGCCAGCAGAACCATCAGAACCAGCAGCGGACGATAGCGATGATCTCGCGAAGAAAAAGGCGGCAGCGGTGGCAAAAGCGAAGGCTGCGGCCGCAGCGAAGCGTAAAGCGCTGGAGCTTGCCGGTGGAGAAGCTCCAGCCGAAGAAACGGCTCCAGCGGAACCAGCAGCAGAAGATGGCGACGATCTTGCGAAGAAAAAAGCAGCAGCCGTAGCGAAAGCGAAGGCCGCGGCGGCAGCAAAGAAAAAAGCGATGGAACTTGCCGGTGGAGCCCCAGCCGAAGAAACCGATGCTCCAGCTGGTGACGATGCCAAGGCGAAAGCGGCAGCAGCGGCCAAGGCGAAAGCAGCGGCAGCAGCCAAAGCAAAGGCAGCGGCGGCTGCAAAAGCCAAAGCAAGCGGTGCAGGTGCAGACGCAGCGGGTGGCGATGACGAGAAAGCAAAAGCGATCGCGGCCGCAAAAGCGAAGGCGAAAGCAGCGGCAGCAGCCAAGGCAAAAGCCGCAGGTGCAGGAAAAACGGATGACACGGCAGCACCAGCAGCTGCAGAGCAGCCATCACCAAACCAGCCATACCTAGACAAGTATGTGAGGGTCATAACTGAGCACCTAGGTGCAAATGTTTTAGAAGATTCTTATATTAATAAACTTTCTAAGGATGTTCCCACCCTTGTGGTGAAGCCTGATACCTATTTCAAAGTAGCTCAATTTTTAAAGTACAATGAGCAGTTAGGGTTTGATTATTTATCAGAACTTCATGGGACAGACTTTGTGACACATATGGAAGTATATGTTCACTTATACTCATACAAAAATCGTCAATCGGTTGCTTTTAAAGTGAAGATTGACCGCAGCGAACCAACAATCGAGTCCTTGCAGCCGCTTTGGGCCGGGGCAGAATGGCCTGAGTGCGAAGCCTATGATTTACTTGGAATTAAGTTTCCAGGACATCCGGACTTACGTCGTATCCTGCTTGGCGAAGATTGGGTTGGCCATCCACTGCGCAAAGATTACGAGCCGTACGACGTGGAGGTGTAACCAATGATCAGAACAGAAGAAATGATATTAAACGTCGGTCCTCAGCATCCAAGTACGCACGGAGTGTTCCGTCTCGTCGTTAAAATTGATGGGGAAATTATTACCGAAGCAACGCCTGTCATCGGTTACTTACACCGTGGGACAGAAAAATTAGCTGAAGATCTGCAATATACGCAGATTATTCCATATACAGACCGGATGGACTATTTGTCCTCCATGACCAATAACTATGTCATCTGTCATGCCGTCGAAACGATGATGGGGATTGAAGTGCCTGAGCGAGCTGATTTCTTGCGCGTGATTGCGATGGAATTGAACCGGATTGCCAGCCACCTTGTTGCCTGGGGAACTTATATCCTCGACCTTGGTGCAACCAGCCCGTTCATTTATGCCTTCCGTGACCGTGAAATGATTATCAATATGCTGAATGAATTATCAGGGGCACGTTTGACCTTCAACTATATGCGCGTTGGCGGTGTGAAGTGGGATGCACCTGAAGGCTGGATTGAAAAAGTAGGCAGCTTTGTTCCTTACCTGCGCGGACAGCTGAAAGGCTATCACGAACTGGTGTCCGGCAATGAAATCTTCCTTGACCGGGTAAAGGGAATTGGGAAGTACACGAAGGAAGAGGCGCTCCAGTATTCCTTGAGCGGACCGAATCTTCGCAGTACCGGCGTGAAATGGGATCTCCGTAAAGATGAACCCTATTCTGTCTATAATCGTTTTGAATTTGATGTGCCAACTTCAGAAGAAGGCGATTGCTTGGCCCGCTACCATTTGCGCCTGGCTGAGATTGAACAATCCTTGAATATCCTTGAACAGGCCGTGGAACAATTCCCAGCCGAAGGACCAATTTTAGCGAAAGTGCCGAAAATCATAAAGGCACCTAAGGGAGAGGCATTTGTCCGAATTGAATCACCGCGCGGAGAGATTGGCTGCTATATTTATAGCGACGGTAAAAAAGAGCCGTACCGCTTAAAGTTTAGAAGACCGTCCTTCTATAACCTGCAAATTCTCCCGAAACTATTAAAGGGTGAAAATATTGCAAACATGATCGCTATTTTAGGGGCAGTGGATATTGTCCTTGGGGAGGTTGACGGCTAATGATAGAAGAATTGCTCCAGTCAAGTCCGGGTTGGGCTAACTTTGGAATTTTCTTTTTACTCGGCGCTGTCTTGCTTTTAATTGTATTAGGATTCGTTACCTACGGAATTTTAGCAGAGCGGAAAGTCTTGGGTTACATGCAGCTGCGTCATGGTCCAAACCAGGTCGGCGGTAAATGGGGACTCTTGCAAACCGTTGCTGACGTTCTTAAGCTGTTACTAAAAGAGGACATCATTCCGAAAGCAGCTGATAAACCATTATTTATCATTGCGCCGGTCATTGCCTTCGCACCTTCGTTTATGGTGCTGGCCACGATGCCGTTCACGGATGCCTTTCAGTTCGCTGATATCGGTGTTGGATTACTTTACTATATCGCAGTGAGCGGATTAACCACCTTCGGCATGCTGCTTGGCGGCTGGGCCTCGAATAACAAGTACGCTCTCTTAGGAGGCATGCGTGCATCAGCTCAGATGATTTCCTACGAAATCCCGTTAGTTATGTCGGTACTAGGTGTCATCCTTTTAACAGGAAGCTTAAATCTAAATGATATGGTCGAAGCACAAAAGCATGGCTGGTTTATACTCTTACAGCCAATCGGCTTTATTATCTTTTTCATCGCCTCGATTGCCGAGTTAAACCGGACACCATTTGACTTGCCGGAATCGGAAAACGAGCTTGTTGCTGGATACCACGTCGAGTATACTGGATTCCGCTGGGCCTTCTTTATGCTCGCAGAATATGTGTATTTATTCGCAATGTCTGCCTTGATTACCGTCGTCTTCCTTGGCGGCTGGCTGGCGCCATTCAGTTTCTTGGACTTTATCCCAGGTGCAGTCTGGTTCGCGGTTAAATTCAGCGTCGTTGTCTTTGTTTATATTTGGCTGCGGGCCACCTTACCGCGTTTCCGCGCCGACAAACTCATGGAATTCGGCTGGAAAGTCCTCCTGCCAATCGCACTAGCGAATATATTCTTAACTGCATTAATTAAGTCACTATTCTTTTAATGGGCTTTACTGGTGCCTGACACCAAGCAAGGTGTAGACAGTAGAAATGATGGCAACACCATAAATGGTGCCTGACACCAATAACAATCTTTAAAATGTAAAAGGGGTGAAAAACGTGCTTGGATTAGCAAAAGGCTTGAAATATACCCTTAAGAACTTGACGCGCGAAAAGGTTACTTATGATTATCCAAATAAGCCGATTCCACTGCCAGACCGGTTCCGCGGGATTCAAAAGTTTTATCCGGAGAAGTGTATTGTGTGTAATCAGTGCATGAATATCTGCCCGACGGATTGTATTAATTTAACGGGTAAAAAGCATCCGGACCCTGCGAAAAAAGGGAAAATCATTGATACCTATGATATCAACTTTGAAATTTGCATCCTTTGTGACCTTTGTACGGAGGTATGCCCGACAGAAGCAATCATCATGACCAATAACTTCGAGCTCGCTGAATACAGCCGTGACATGTTATTTAAAAACCTAGAATGGTTAGATGAAAACGATGAAAACATACGGCAGGTGAATAAACCATGACCATTTCGGGGGAATTCCTCGCATTTATGGGGCTCGCACTTGTTGCCATTATCGGCGGTGTGCTGCTTTTAAACCTTACCAAGGTTGTGCATATGGTCGTTTCACTGATCTTCACCTTTGTAGCAATCGCTGGTATTTACGTAGTCCTGTCCGCTGAATTTGTGGCCGCAGTGCAAATCTTAATCTATTCCGGTGCCATTACAATTATTATGCTATTTGGAATCATGTTAACGAAGCATAATGATGAACATGAACCGAAAACAGGGAAATGGAGAAAAATCCTTGTTTTCTTAGGGATTGTCGGCTTTGCGTTTGCCGTTTATCTTGGGATTTACGATTTCAATATCGAACAGGTTCCGACCACATTGCATGAAAATAACACGATGCAAATTGGTAAAGCACTTTACTCAAAATACATCATTCCATTTGAGTTAACGTCTGTTTTACTATTAGTCGCCCTAGTTGGTTCGATTATCTTAGCGAAAAACGAGAAGAAGGAGGCGGATGATAAATGAGTTCCGTTCCCGCTTCAGCCTTCCTGGCACTAGCACTCATTTTGTTTTGCATCGGTTTATACGGTGCACTGACAAAAAGAAATACCGTAATCGTCCTGATCTCGATTGAATTAATGCTGAATGCCGTGAATATTAATCTCGTTACCTTCAGCAAATATGGAATGGCGCCGTCGATCACGGGCCAAATCTTCGCTCTGTTCGCCATCAGCGTGGCAGCGGCCGAAGCAGCCGTTGGTCTAGCGATCTTAATCTCGCTCTACCGCGCTAGAAAAACTGTTAACATCGATGAAATGGACACAATGAAAAACTAGACACAAGAAATTGTCTTTCAACAAAATTCGAATGGTGATGTTTGTATCATTCGAAAGGGGATAGTGATAATGATGGAGAATGCATGGCTCATACCGCTTTTCCCGCTATTATCGTTTTTGATCCTTCTTCTTTTCGGGAAGCGACTGAAGGAAGCAAGTGCCTATGTGGGGATTCTTCTCACGCTGGCATCACTTGTCTACTCGATTTTGGTTTTATTCGAGCGCTTCAAAGAGCCGACCTATGTCACGAAATTCGACTGGCTCACGATAGGAGATATGCATCTAACAGCGGGCTTTGAAGTGAATCAATTAAATGCATTAATGCTGTTTATCGTATCGCTCGTAAGTTTCTTGGTACATACCTACTCCAAAGGTTATATGCAAGGAGACGAGCGGTTTCCGGTATTCTATGCCTATTTAGGATTATTTACGTTTGCGATGCTTGGCCTAGTTATATCGCCTAACCTGCTGCAAACCTACATTTTCTGGGAACTTGTCGGTGTCGGTTCCTTCCTATTAATCGGTTTTTATTTTTACAAAGACGAAGCCAAAGCTGCGGCTAAAAAGGCATTCATCATGACCCGGATCGGGGATGTGGGCTTATTTATCGGCATGATTCTGCTATTCTGGGAAACCAAAAGCTTTGAATATAGCGAAATTTTCGCGGCGGTTGATGCCGGTGCGGTGTCAGGCACCATGATTACCTTAACCGCGATCCTAATTTTCATTGGAGCGGTTGGTAAGTCAGGTCAGTTCCCGCTCCACACGTGGCTTCCGGATGCGATGGAAGGTCCGACGCCAGTGTCGGCGTTAATCCACGCGGCGACGATGGTTGCGGCTGGGGTTTACTTGGTTGCGGCACTATTTCCATTGTTTGAGGCGAGCCATACGGCGCTCCTTACGATCGCTGTGATCGGTGCATTTACGGCAATTTTCGCCGCAAGCATTGGTCTTGTACAAACCGATATCAAACGGGTACTCGCGTATTCAACGGTTTCACAGCTTGGCTACATGATGCTGGCCTTAGGGTCTGCGGGCTATGTGGCGGGGGTATTCCACTTGATGACACATGCCTTCTTCAAGGCTCTTCTGTTCTTGGCAGCTGGTTCTGTCATTCACGCGGTACATACTCAGAACATCGAAGAAATGGGCGGACTTTGGAAAAAGCTCAAGCTTACTGGACCGCTATTCTTAATTGGAACACTGGCAATCAGTGGTGTCCCAGGGCTTTCCGGATTCTTCTCAAAAGATGAAATTTTAGTAGCGGCCTGGGAAGGCGGACATCCTGTTCTCTTTTTCTTAGCCCTTGCGGCGGCCTTCATGACAGCATTCTATATGTTCCGCTTGTTCTTCCTAGTCTTTACGGGTAAAGCACGCGGCAACCAACAGCATGTCCATGAATCGCCATCCAATATGACCTTACCAATGGTCGTTCTTGGCGTTCTAGCCATAATCGCTGGTTATGTCAATACACCGTGGTTCGGAACATTCCTTGGCGATTGGCTCGTTGATGGCAACGAAGCGTTGGCACACCAAGGCCACGTGGAAGGACCGGCTTGGATTATGATTGCTGCAACGGTCGTTTCCCTAGCAGGAATTTTCCTTGCCTACTTGATGTACAACAAACGTTCCATCGCCCGCGACTGGTTAAGCGGATCGGGCGATACGCTGCATACGATTTTATTAAACAAGTATTACGTTGATGAGTTTTATCAACTGACAGTGGTAGCCTTCACAAAAGGTGTCAGCTACTTCTTACGTTTCATTGATGTGTTCCTTGTTGAAGGGCTCGTCAAAGGCGTGGTCGGAATTGTTCAAGGACTTGGCGCCGCAGGGTCGAAACTGCAATCCGGACAGGTTCAAACGTACGGTGCGGTGGCCTTTGTCGGACTCGCGGTTCTCGTCGTCATCTTTGCATTAACAGGGGGGTACTTACGATGAATTTAACATCTGTTCTTTCACTCCTAGTATTCTCCCCTTTACTAGGTATCGTGCTTTTAGCGTTTATGCCGAAAACGGCAGAAAAACCAATCAAAGCGGTCGGCTTTCTAGGGACCTTGCCGGCCTTGCTGCTTGCCCTGGCTGCTTACCTTCATTTTCAATTTGGTAAGGATCTAGCCGACTTTGCGGTTACAGCCAAATGGATCCAATTCCATGGGATCAATGCACCTGAACCATATTTTTCCGTTTACTATGAACTTGGCTTAAGCGGTTTTCAGCTTCTGCTCGTTGTCCTGACAGCGGTAGTTGCGACGCTATCGGCGATTGCCGCAGCAAAGTTTGTGAAGAAAGAATGGAAGGGCTATTTTATGCTGTTCCTGCTCCTAGAGATAGGAATGCTTGGCGTGTTTACGGCCGAAAACTTAATTCTGTTCTTCATCTTCTTTGAAATCACGCTCATTCCGACCTTCTTCTTAATCGGAAAATGGGGTTATTTTGAAAAAGAAAAAGCAGCCTACAGTTTCTTAATTTATAATGGACTAGGTTCTGCGATTCTATTAATTGTGATTATGATTCTTTTTGCAAAAACAGGATCAACCAATATTAACTATTTAACCGAATTAATGGCGAATCCAAAAGCACCGCTTTCTAGCGATCTGAAAATGGGCTTATTCATTGGCTTCTTGCTAGCGTTTGGCGTCAAATTGCCGATATTCCCATTACACAGCTGGATGTTAAAAGTCCACGTTCAAGCACCGCCATCCGTGGTTATGATTCACTCAGGGATTCTTTTGAAAATAGGTGCGTACGGATTAATTCGTTTTGGAATGGGCATTTTTCCCGGGCAATTCGGGACTCTTGCGACGCTGATTGCCATCCTAGGAGTGATTAATCTTCTCTACGGGGCGTATCTAGCGTTCATTCAAACAGATTTTAAAATGGTTTTAGCTTATTCATCGATTTCCCATATGGGAATTGTGCTAATCGGACTGGCTGCCATGAATGAGGCCGGGATTCAAGGGGCGATTTTCCAAGTGATTTCGCACGGATTGATTTCCGCGCTGTTATTCTTCTTGGTCGGCGTCCTGTACGAACGCACCGATACGTCACTTATCGAAAATCTCGGCGGAATGGCGAAGGGCATGCCGATTGCAGCTGGCTTCTTGTTGGCTGGCGGGATGGCGTCGCTTGGCTTGCCAGGGATGTCTGGATTTATCAGTGAGTTTATGGCCTTCCTCGGTCTATTCAAAGAAATGCCGGTGATTGCAGCGGTAGGTACGCTCGGCATTATTATGACGGCGGCTTACTTGCTTCGCGCGGTTTTAGGAATCACATACGGCAAGGCGCACCGTGAATTTACAGGCATCCTTGATTTGAAAGGCGTCGAATTCGTGCCTGTGCTGGTACTTATGCTGTTAATCGTAGTAATTGGTGTTTACCCAAGTGTCCTAAGCGCGCCATTAAAAACTACACTTGAAACCATCATGCTAGGGATAGGAGGGTGATGAAGGATGAGTCTTGATACCTTGCAGCAATTTCATTGGAGTGCCATGACACCAGAGTTCATCATCCTTGGTGTATCCGCACTTCTTACACTTTTAGATTTATTTATGCCGAAAAATCAAGACCGAAGAGTTCTCGGCTGGATCGGAATTGTTGCGATTATCGCTGCAACCGTGTCCGTGCTTAGTTTAGTGGGCGGACCTGTGAGGTCGATTTTGGACGATTCGTTCCGCTTAGATAGTTTTGCGATGGGCTTTAAATTATTACTGCTAGTAGGGGCAGGTCTGGTAATGCTTTTGGCCGTCAGCTACCCAGCGAAGGATGGTTTAGAGGAATATCGCGGCGAGTTTTATTATTTGTTCTTATCTGCCTTGCTCGGCGGCATGATTATGACATCGAGCGGCGATTTAATTACGCTGTTCATCGGCTTGGAATTGTTAACTGTTTCTTCTTATATTTTAGCGGGGATACGCAAGTATCATTTAGAGTCGAACGAATCTGCGATGAAATACGTCATCAATGGCGGAATTTCCACAGCGATCACGTTGTTTGGGATGAGCTATATCTATGGATTAACCGGCTCAACCAACTTAGTGAAGATTGCCACTAGCTTGACACAGGTGGCAGACGGTCAACAGGCTTACCTATTAACATTGGCATTTTTAATGGTATTTGTGGGGTTAGCGTTTAAATTGGGGGCAGCTCCATTCCATATGTGGGCACCTGACGTCTACCAGGGTGCGCCAACACCGGTGACGGCTTTTCTAAGTGTTGTTTCAAAAACAGCCGGTTTTGTGATTGTACTTCGGATTTTATTAACCGTCTTTCTCGCCGCCGCATCGGTCGAAGGTCCAGAAAAGCCAATCCTGATTCAAATGCAGGATTACTTGGCCTTGATCGCGGGAGTAACGATGATTATCGGGAACGTCGTGGCATTGAAGCAGTCGAACATTAAACGGATGTTTGCGTATTCTAGTATCGCACATGCGGGGTATATCCTCGTGGCGTTGACGACGTTGAACTCAAACATCTTTTACTCGATTTGGTTCTATCTGCTCGCTTACTTACTCATGAACATGGGTGCGTTTGCCATCATCCAGGTCGTTACCGAAAAATCAGGTTCAGCGAAGATTGCTGATTTTGCTGGCTTGTACCGCCGTTCACCTGTGCTTGCGGTCGTTATGGGGATCTTGCTTGTATCGCTGGCAGGTTTCCCGGGCACTGCCGGTTTCATTGGAAAATTAAACATTTTTATCGGTGCATTTGCTGGTCAGACACCACATTATGTGCTCGCTTCAGTGATGATTGCGACGACGGTGGTTTCGTACTTCTATTACTTTGGTGTGATGACACAAATGTTTTTCCGTCCGGCGAGTGACGACAGCAAGTTTAAGATTCCAGCGGGGATTTTAATCGTGTTGTGGGTTGCAGTTGTCGGTTCCATACTGTTTGGTGTAATGCCGAATTTTGCGCTAGACTTTATGCAAAATAACCTGAATAACCTTTCGGACTTTTTCAGTTAGGTTAGGCGCGGTCGGAAAAGCAGGATGCTTTGGGGGAAGCATCCTGTTAAATTAAAGGGGTATTCATACATGAAAAAGGAGAGGCTGGGGGAGCCTCTTCTTTTTTTATTGGCTTTTAAAAGGTGCATATTACATCATTTTGAGAACTAATAACATATTTTGGGAGACTTATTACATCATTTTGAGAACTAATAACCTATTTCTGGACACTTATGACACATTTTGCGAAACTTACGACATTTGCTGGATATAAATTGGAAAACCCTAGATTGCAGTACCCACTAATGCCAAAAAGCTGCAAACAACATAATCGTTGCTGCAGCTTGTGTATTAGAACTTGGTATTCAAGGCTGGATTTCGATCTCGAATGGTGTCATATCGTGATTCTTCTTTATCAGGTGTCGGTTCCACATCTATTGGAGCCTCTTGCACCATATCCTTATCAGAGTGGTCTCGTTTATTAACTAGGACGAGAATTTTTCCTTCTTCAACCGACTCTTGATAATATTTGGCGTCATCGTCTGGAATTCCAAGGCCGATGAGTGCGCCTGCTAGTCCGCCTACACCAGCTCCTGTTATAGCACCCAAGATGCTTGACGCGATAGGACCTGCGGCGACAATCGGGCCAATACCTGGGATGGCCAGAGCGCCAAGTCCTGCTAATAATCCGGTTGCACCACCGATTGCACCACCTGTTAGCGCGCCAGTCGCAGCCGTATCTTCAACAGCAGTGCCTGTTTCTTCGGTGATCGTATCCAAATGATTATGATCCTTACCGATTACGCTGATTTCCGACTTATCGTATCCCCATTTTATCAGGTCCTCTATGGCGGCAATCGCCTCTTGTTCTGATTGATACACACCTACAATATTCTTCCCGTGCTTGTCCATTTTTTCTCCTCCTCTAATTTAATAGGTTGGATAAATGCTATTTTGATAGTTTATCTTTCACTTCGCCTACGCCTTCTTTTACTTTACCTTTGGCTTTATCGACTTTGCCTTCTACCACCTTTGAATCATCATCTGTTAAGCGGCCCCATTGCTCTTTCGCTTCACCTTTCACTTGGTCAACACTTCCTGAAAATTTATCTTTATTCATATTATTTAGCCTCCTAATATTAGTTATCTAATTCTTTTCGCCATCGCTAACGCCATTATCTTGATCTACTCCATCACCAACACCGTCCTCTTTTAATTTTTCCTCCACATTATTCACTGCTTCTTCAATATTCTGCTTTGCATCGTCCATTGTTGCGTTGGCTTCCTTTTTCGTATCAGTGTCTACTGCATCTTTTTGTTGTCCATCACTGATCCCGTTATCCTGGTCAACCCCATCACCACATCCAGCTAACCCGCCGAATGTCAGCGATAAGCCAATCCGCCAACTAGTAATCGTTTCTTCCAATTCATTTGCATTGGTAGCTCCTCCTTCTAATTGAACTGTTTAGAAGTGCAAGTCTGCCTTGCATATTGGTTATATTCCCGCTGCAAAGAACTTGAAACCTCATTTTTTCCTAAGAGGGCCTTCTGTTGTGTTCCTACTATTAAATGCTTTTTTTGAAAAAATATTATTTTTAAAAACTAGGTTTCGATTCAAAAATACAGGTTATATATCCTATAGAAAAACTGAAAAATCACGAAAAAGGAGTTTGATAGGATGGAGATGGATCACATGATGACTGGCTGGTACTCATATTTTCAACAGCTGCCTACCTTGCTGTTTGCTCTATTGGTATTATTGGTTGGCTGGCTCATCGCTAAGTTTATTGGAAAAGGTGTAGAGTCCCTTTTAAAGAAAACGAGCTTTGATGACCGGCTGTTTTCCAACCTAGGAAAGAGGAAATACTCATCTGAAGTGATAATCGGAAAAATCGTGTATTATATTTTACTCGTGTTTGTCTGGATTATCTTTTTCAATATGCTGAACTTAAGCTTCATTGCCACACCGCTTGTGGAAATGTTATCGGCGATTACAGCCGCGGTTCCTAATGTTCTAAAAGCGGCTCTGATTTTATTGCTTGCATGGGGAGTTGCCTCGCTGCTGCGCCTCTTGTTTAAAAAAGGGACAGCCATGATTCATGGAGAACGTCTCTTAGTAAAATGGAAGATGGCAACTAATGAAGCGGAGGCCGTACGTAAGGTTAACAGTATCGGCAAAGTGCTTTTCTACTTTGTGTTCTTACTATTTTTACCGGGGGTATTGGATGCACTGCAAATAGAAGGCGTATCAGAACCTTTCGCTAACACCCTATCAACCTTGCTAACCTTTATCCCTAAGTTATTTGCTGCGGCCCTGATTGTGTTTGTCGGCTGGCTGATTGCAAAAATGGTCCGCGATATTCTAACAAACTTTTTAAGCAGCGTCGGTACGGAGCGGCTTGGTCAACGTTTCGGTCTAAACACGGCAGGAGAGGGAACCAGTCTTTCGAGTATGATTGGGAACATTGCGTTTATCTTAATCTTAATTCCTACGATTATTACAGCGCTAGAAAAGCTTGATCTAAAAGGAATTTCTGACCCAGCCATTTCGATGCTTCATCATGTGCTCGCGCTCATTCCAAACATCGCCGTCGCGGTCATCTTAATCTTAGCGGGCTTATGGCTTGGTAGATGGGTTGAAAAATTGGTGTCGCAAATGCTGTGGCGATTACGATTTAACAACATCTTTCACCATATGGGGATTGGGTCGTTAAATCCCGAGCAATCCAAGTATAATCTTTCACAAATCGTTGGTATGATTGCAAAAATTGTAATTGTCCTATTATTTACAGTGGAAGCATTACAAATTGTTCACCTAGAGTTCTTAGTCACTCTAGCAACAGGCGTGATTGCCTATTTACCGATGTTACTGGCTGCACTTGTGATTTTAGGAATTGGTTTGTATGTAGGTCACTTAGTCGAGCGTATTTTACAAAATGTGTTAAAGAACAGCTACTCCCGGACACTAGCCGCTGTAGGGAAATATGCGGTCTTCGCGATCACCGTCTTTATGGCATTAGACCAGCTTGGAGTTGCCCATTCGATTGTTAATGCTGCCTTTATTCTCGTCTTAGGGGGAGCAGCCTTAGCATTTGGACTGGCATTTGGTCTCGGTGGAAAGGAATTCGCCAGCAAATATCTTGATAAGTTAGATAATAAGTTAGACAAGAAAATAATCGAATAAAAGATGATAACAATCCGAAATTTTTCGGATTGTTATTTTTTAAAAAAAGAGAGGGAGTGAAGCTTCTCTTGACGATCATCCATTTACTCTTAATTGCGGTATTAATCGCACTAACCGGATTTTTCGTTGCGGTCGAATTTGCGATGGTTAAAGTCCGTCCATCGAGAATAGATCAGTTAATTGCGGAAGGGAAGAAGGGGGCTGTTTCGGCGAAAAGGGTGGTCACCCATCTGGATGAATATTTATCTGCCTGTCAACTAGGGATAACCGTGACCGCACTGGGCCTGGGTTGGTTGGGTGAACCGACCGTAGAAAAACTATTGCACCCATTCCTAGCGGCACTAGACCTCAATCAATCCGTGACACATATTTTATCGGTTAGTTTGGCCTTTGTGTTGGTTACCTTTTTCCATGTAGTGGCAGGGGAATTGGCACCGAAAACGGTAGCGATTCAAAAAGCTGAGGCGATTACGCTTTTCTTCGCTGTACCAATTATCTGGTTTAACAAAATCATGTTTCCCTTTATTTGGCTCTTAAATGGTTCAGCCCGGCTGCTAACGGGGATGTTTGGCGTAAAGCATTCATCGGAACACGAAGGAGCTCATTCTGAAGAAGAGCTGCGAATTCTCTTGTCAGAAAGCTATAAAAGTGGTGAGATCAATCAGAATGAATTACGCTATGTGAACAATATTTTTGAATTTGATGAGAGAGTGGCAAAGGAAATTATGGTGCCGCGGCCCGAGATAAGCAGCCTGCCGATGGACGCGACGGTGGATGAGTTCTTAAAAAGGGTGAGGGATGAAAATTTTACCCGCTATCCGGTTATGGACGGGGATAAGGATCACATAATCGGCATTATTAACGTGAAATCGCTGTTAACGTCGTTTATGTTGCATACAGATAATCTGGATGAGTTGCAGGTAAGTTCCTTTATCAGTCCCGTGATTCATGTGATGGAAACCACTCCCATACATGACTTACTGGTGAAAATGCAAATTGAACGGACACATATGGCCATTCTTATGGATGAATACGGCGGGACCTCGGGTTTGGTTACGGTGGAGGACATTATTGAGGAAATCGTTGGAGAAGTGCGTGATGAGTTCGATGCCGATGAAGTGGCCGAGATTCAAAAGATCAAGGAGAACCATTATATTGTCGATGGGAAATTATTAATTGAGGACGTAAACGATTTACTAGGGGTCAACCTAGTCGACCCGGGTATTGATACCATCGGCGGCTGGTACCTGACGCAAAACTCTGATGCGCCAATCGGCAGTAAAGTGGAATCAGAAGGGTACGTGTTCCAGGCCATTGCCAGTAAGGGGTATCACATTTTGAATGTGGAAGTGAAGAAGATTTAGACGTGAAGAAGCCTCGAGACTCGAGGCTTTTTTAGTGGTTTTGGCTACTTCGCCAGTAAAAAGTGGTTATGTGCCAGTAAATTTGTGCTATCCGCCAGTAAGTGGCGGTTATGCGCCAGAAAACGGTGGTTATGCGCCAGAAACTGGCCGCTCCGCCAGTAAACGGCGGCCATGAGCCAGTAATCGACCGCCATCCGCCAGTAACTGACCATCATCCGCCAGTAAATGCAGTCGGTGGTTGCTGATTCTTCAGCTTTTTCTTCATGATTCGAATATCATGTTGAAAGAGCTTGTTTATGGCCTCTTTATCTCCATATAAAAGCAGCTGATCCCCTTCCTGTAATTTTTCGTTGTAGATATTGCACCGTATTTTCGATTGACCTCTTTTAATAAAAAGCACGATAAACTCTGGCCGCTCTTGGTCATTAAACAGCTGGTTAATTGTTTTATAGACAAGCAAAGAGTCGGTATAGATATGCAGATTGAGCAGAAAATCGTTCTTTTCCGTTAAAAACACGTCCCGAATCGGCAAATCGCCGAGTTCCATCTGCTGCTTCATCTCTCTATGAAATAATTTTGATAACAGGTTTTGAATGCAGGCGAGTTTTAATACGCCAAAAACAAGCATGACGCCGCCTGCAATGTAAAAAATATGAATCATCCGTAGGTCGCCCGAAAGGAAATTACTGATTGTTGAAATAATGACGGCAAGGGAGAAGGCCCCAAACAAGATCAGGAATGTAGCGAGTTTCCGGCGAATCGGGTGGCCTAAAATAAGCTCCGATTCCTCCGTTGTAAAGCCCGTGCCGGTCATTAACGAAATTACCTGAAACCTTGACACCTTTAAATTGAGCCCCGTTAATCGAAATAAAACAACGTAAATTTCGATAACCGCTGTAATGATGATGAAATAGACGAGTAAAAAAAGTAAATTCATCCAACCAGCCACCTCAAAAAATTAGTTGGGGTAGTCACCTGCCCCAACTGTTTTATCACTGCATCTTCTCATTATAAAATTGAACGGAATACATGGCCCCTTCACTGACCATGTTATTATCCTCTAAATCACGCGGGTGTGGATGTCCTCCTTTTTCTATCGGGAGTTCTTCACTTTTATCAAACGGGGTAGGTTTAATCTTTCGTTTCCAGTCTCTCAGTACACTTTCCGCTTTTAATCGGTTCGGTTTAGATGATAGCCACATTGCGGCCGAAGCTCCCATTCCAGCGGCGACAATAATCGATGTAACAGGTACCATACGTTTCATATTAAAACCTCCTATTAGATTCTCTTAAAATAGCACTTTTAAAAAAGTTCTATTTCTAGTTGTAATACCCGCTTCCGTTTCTCTCAAACCATATTTCCGAAGTTTCATTAGTTCCGGATTGGGGGATATAGGTAGAAAACCTTTGTGAAAGGAGATCCGATGGCTATCGATTGGAAATGGTATCAAGTTAAGAAAGATGAGGATGAGCGCATCCAACCAATTTTCAAACAAAATCGTTCTAGATGTAACGAATGGCTGAATCAAGTGCGCAAGAATAAAACTAATTCCCTAAGGATTAAGCTTCTTGATTCAGGGGAAAAGGTAGTGACGGGTTCGCTTATTTATAAGCAAAATTTTGAAGAGGAAGGGGACTACAAAATTTTCCATTATTATGTAACAGAGGAGCAGCTGATTACGGTTGATCTTAATTTTTCCAACTTAAAGCATATCCGTCCTGAACCGCTTTTTAAGCAAATAAAGAAAGCTGAAAACGCGGTTGATGGATTTTTTATGCTCCTAGGCGAACTGATGCATGAAATGTTAGTTGAAATCGATCAATTCGAAGAAGCGCTGAAAACACTGATCTGGAGTATCCGAAAGCGGAATGGAACGAGCATTCTTGAAGAAATTTATATGCGAAGGCATGAGCTGCTGGTCTGGAAGAGTCTATTGATTCCGATTAACGAGTTAAAAATAGGAATTGAGGAAGTGAAACTGAATGAAGTAAGCAGAGAGGAGATTTTTACGCTTCTTGTTAAACGGATTGAACGAATGACCGCCCTGCTCAACGAGTACGAGCATGAGCTGGATTCGATTATCAATTTAGAAGAGGTCATTTCTTCCCATCGCGGCAATGAAATTATGAAAACCTTAACAGTGATCACGATCCTGTTTACCCCGATTATGGCATTTGGGGCTTTATGGGGAATGAATTTCAAGCAGATGCCTGAACTCGAATGGCGGTACGGCTATCCTCTTTCGGCCATTATTATCGTGATCTCGACGCTCCTGCTCTATGGCTATTTAAAGTTTAAAGGCTGGACAGGCGATCTGTTAAAAGGAAAAAAGAAAGATTCCTATTTTAAGTAATGATTCGGCTTGCCCAAGGGCAGCCGGTTCTTTTCATAAAAATAACGACCCTGTGAAAGGGCCGTTGCGTCTTATGGGCCGCTATTGCTGCGGATCGGGTGTTTGCTTTTCTTCCTTCTTCAGCTCCGTACCGGTTTTCTCCTCCTCCATTTCCTTGCCGAGCTTCTTTATTTCCTCTAGATTCTGTGCCATCGAACTATTGTTGGACTTCTCGACTTTCTCCTTTAATTCTCTTTTTTTAGTCTCCATGTGAACACCTCTCCTTTGTAATCCTGTCATACCCCATTATTTAAAAAATGAAACCTAACAGGTAGA
The DNA here is from genome assembly GCF_023714155.1 of Neobacillus sp. MER 74. Classification (NCBI taxonomy): domain Bacteria; kingdom Bacillati; phylum Bacillota; class Bacilli; order Caryophanales; family Bacillaceae; genus Neobacillus; species Neobacillus sp. MER 74. Next base: position 96,974 of record NZ_JAMAUV010000006.1, on the reverse strand, counting down.
TAGGTCGATTCGTCTAATTTGAATATTTTGGTATAATATTGGGACTAGAACTGGTGTCAGGCACCATGTGAATTCTTCACATGGTGCCTGACACCACCACAAACAGCCTAGTTTAATAGAATTTTTTTATAAAGAAAGGTTTAGACTTTGAAAATAGGGGTATATACACTATAAATCTTTCAGGGGTGATGATGAGAATGAATATAACCATAGATAAACAACAACGTGATGAGGAAATCGTAGTGCTTGTGGCGGGAGAAATTGATGCGTACACGGCACCAAAACTTAGAGAGGAATTATTGGCGCTGGCAGAAGAGGGAAATAAGTCGATTACCGTTAATCTACAGGATGTGTCCTATTTAGATAGTACCGGTCTGGGGGTGTTTGTAGGTTTATTCAAACAGCTAAAGGAAAAGGGCGGCGAATTAAAGCTGATTCAATTATCGGATCGACTAAAGCGGCTGTTTGAAATTACTGGCCTAAGTAAGGTCATGAACATTTCTGCTACGACTGAGGAGGGGAGACGATGAGCCAAGTGATGGATTATATCGAGATGAAAATTCCTGCCAAGCCGGAGTATGTGGGCGTGATTCGTTTGACATTATCGGGAATTGCCAGCCGGATGGGTTTTACATATGAGGAAATTGAAGATCTTAAGATCGCGGTAAGTGAAGCTTGTACGAATGCTGTCCATCACGCCTATCCCAAAGACGAAGGCGGAGAGGTAATTATCGGGTTTGGGATTTATGAGGACAAGTTAGAAACGATGGTATCTGATAGTGGAAAGAGCTTTAATTTTACCCAGAAGAAAAATGAATTAGGCCCCTACACGGAAGCAAGTACAGTGGAGCAGCTGGCAGAGGGAGGGTTAGGACTATATTTAATTGAAACGCTGATGGATGAAGTGAGTGTGGCGAATCATTCCGGGGTAACGGTCTTCATGGTGAAGTATCTAAGTGGGGAGCGTGAAAATCATGACACAACCATCTCAACCCAAGAAACGAACTAGAGATGAAATTGATGCCCTGATCGTCGAGTTTCAGCAGAACGAATGCCCGCTTTCGCAAACCATTTTAGTCGAACATTACTCGGCCCTGATCGGGAGTCTTGCACGAAAATATTCAAAGGGGAAATCGTTCCATGAGGACCTTATGCAAGTAGGGATGATTGGGTTATTGGCGGCAATCAGAAGATTTGACCCAGACATGGGCAAACCTTTCGAGTCGTATTTAATTCCAACCGTTATTGGCGAAATTAAGCGATTTCTCAGGGATAAAACCTGGAGTGTCCATGTGCCGAGACGGATCAAAGATTTATGGCCAAAGATTAAAACGGTAGCGGACGAGCTGACCAATCAATATCAGCGTTCACCGAAGGTCGAGGAAATCGCGGATTATTTAGAGATCTCCGAAGAGGAAGTATTGGAAGCGATGGAGATGGGGAAAAGTTATCAAACAGCGTCTGTCGATCAAACGATTGAAACGGGTTCAGATGGAAGCACGTCGACGACCCTGGACATTATCGGATCCGACGATGAGGGCTTCGAAAAGGTTGACCAAAAGCTCCTGCTCGAGAGTGCGATGCATGTTCTTTCGGAGCGAGAAAAGGAAATCATCCAATTCACGTTTGTCGCGAATAAAAGTCAGAGGGAAACCGGAGAGCTTTTGGGGATTTCGCAGATGCACGTGTCCCGTCTACAAAAAAAGGCGATCGAGAAGTTACGAAAGGCACTCTTGTGTGACGCCTATCAAGGAGTCAACGATGCTTGATAGGATACCTGGTGCCTGACACCGCAAAGTAGGTAACTGGTGTCAGGCACCAGGTAAACGAACTGAGCTTGGGAAAGGGGGGAATCGCTATGGCCATGAAAATTGCGGTGGTTGACGATAATCAAACTAATCTGATGATTATCGAGAAAATTCTGCGGAAGGCTGGTTATAATCGGTTGGTTCTGCTGACATCTGCCAAGGAGTTATATCAATGTTTGCAGCTGGATGAGGTAAATGCCGAGGAGGTTCCGTTCGATTTAATTCTAATGGACTTGATGATGCCGGAAATAGACGGAATGGAAGCATGCAGAAAGGTTCTTGCGGATGAGAGGTATGCTGACCTGCCAATCATCTTCGTTACAGCCATGGGAGATTCCAACAAAATGGCTGAGGCGATGGATGCAGGTGCCCTTGATTATGTCCTGAAACCCATTAATAAAGTGGAGCTGCTGGCGCGGATGCGTTCCGTCCTTCGATTAAAGCAAGAGAAGGACTTACGGAAGGAACGGGATAAACGGCTCCAATATGAGTTGGACCTGGCGAAGCAGGTGCAAGGAAGCATCCTAAGTGATCCGATCGAAGAAGAGGATGTAACGATTTCGGCTATCTATAAGCCTTCCTTTGAGCTGGCAGGGGACTTGTATGCCTGGTACCCAATCAGCGAACATCGGTATGGCGTGATTTTGCTTGATATGATGGGGCATGGAATTTCATCCTCACTCGTATGTATGTACATATATTCAGCATTGAAGGATACGATTACGGGGATGTGTGATCCAGAGCGGGTCATGAGAGAACTGAATCGGCGCATGTATCAGCTGAAGATGCCTGATCATTTGATTAACTATTATTTCACCGCGATTTACCTAGTACTCGACACTGAAACGCAAACGATCGAGTACGTCAATGCCGGTCATCCAGCGGGAATCGCCATCGTGGATGATGAGGTGAAACTATTAACGGACGGGTGCTGTGCTCTTGGTTTTTTTGAAGAAATCGATGTAACCAAAGGCGTCATTCCTTACAAGCGTGGTGCGCGGACGCTGCTCTTTACCGATGGCCTGTCCGAATGGCTGGAGGAGGATTATGAGGATGCGATCGCGAAGCTCATCAGCACCCTACAAGCGAAAGACATCGACACTCCAGATGCGTTCCTTCACCAGCTGCAGCCAAGTCTGGAACCGCACAATGCCCCGAAGGACGACCTTTGCTTGGTGATGATTTCGACGAATGGTTAAAAAATACAAGGGTGTCAGCGGAAGAGCTGGCACCCTGTTTACTAATTGGTGGGTCGGGTTTTGCTGGAAAAATGGTTGCTGAGGAAAAGGCAGCGTGCTGGTTGTGAAGGGGGCGTTCTAATCGTGCCTGTGAGCCTGTTTTTTAGGAGGTGACGGGGACAAATAGGTACTAATGGTGCCCGCGAGCCCTTTTTTTAGGAGGAGATGGGAACAAATAAGTACCAATCGTGCCCGCGAGCCCTTCTTTTTGAAGGTGATGGGAACAAATAGGTACTAATGGTGACTGCTCGCCTATTTTTTTGAAGGAGACGGGAACAAATAGGTACTAATCGTGCCCATCCGCCTGTTTTTAGAAGGAGAAGGGAACAATTAGCTATTAATTGTGCTGCCCATCCAATTCGCTTTTTAAAAGAGGACGGGAACACTTCCCCGTCCCCCCGTCAAATTCTACTCTGCCAAATACGCTTCGAGCATCCATCTATGCTTTTCCAAGGATGTGCGAACGGCGATGAACAGATCTGCTGTCGGTTGGTCCTCGTTGTCCTCGGCTAGGCTGATTCCTTCCGTCAGTTCGGTGCAGACGGTGTTAAAATCCTCAGCGAGTGTCTTGATCATTCCCTCCGCATTTTCGTCGCCCTCGCCTTCCTTGATGGAAGAGATTTGTAATTGCTCCTTCAGTGTCGCCGTTGGCAATGCTCCAAGCGACAACATTCGTTCCGCGATGGTATCAAGATGCAGCGCCGCTTCCTTATACAATTCTTCAAATTTTGGGTGCAGCGTGAAGAAATTCTCTCCTTTAACATACCAGTGGTAGTGGTGCAGTTTCATATAAAGCACGGAAAAATTAGCGACCTGTGTATTAAGAGTCTCTGTTACTAAGTTGTTCTTCTCTTTTACTTTTGCCATGTTTATTACCTCCGTTTGTTGGAATAGTGTTGATATTTATTCCTTACCCTGGACTTTATCGGTTGAAACCTTGGAAAAAATTTTTTTCCAAAGAGGTTTCAAGAATAATAGATTCGGGTAATAAAAAGTATTTAGGTAGAAATTTTCATCTCAAACAAATATAGTGCTATGGTAGAATAAGGATATTTTAATAGACCACTTTTGCCAGGAGGGGATTACAATAAAAGGCTTCAACTACAACATTCGTGCGAAAATTATTACCGGATACTTCTCCATCTTGATTTGCTTGGTGATATCCTTGCTCATCGTGATTAATCGAATGGCCGATTTACAGAACGAGGTGGACTTCATATCGGGACATGATATTGAGGTACACGATCTGACGAACCAAATTCAAAAAAATGTTCTCGACATGGAAACCGGAATGAGAGGGTATGCGCTCACTGGAGATGAGGAATACCTGGAGCCTTATAATCTAGGGAGTAGGAACTGGCTGGATAACTACAATAAACTTCATTCCTTGTTAGAGGATAACAACAGGCAGCAGCGCAGTTTAGAAGAAATAAAACCGCTGATTAGGAGTTGGATGACTAATTCCGGGGAATATGTCATCAATGCTAAAAAGTCCAATAATCAATCGGCCTTAGACCAGCATTTTAAGAAAAGTACAGGAAAAAGAATAACCGACCAGCTCCGCACCCAGTTTGATTCATTTCTGGCCAGTGAAAAGAAACTGATGGCAGGTCGGATTAGTCAACTCAAGCAAAATAACCAAAATTTAAAAGTGACGTTGTACACGCTGATTGGTTTGGTAACACTCATTACCATCGCGGCGGCGCTGTTACAGTCTAATTCCATCGTTCGAACCATCAATCAAGTGGTAAAAACGATTAAAGGAATTACCGATTCTAATTCGGATGTCGACCTGACGACACGGATGAAAGTGAATACGCGTGACGAAACCCGGGAGCTTGCGGAGGCCATGAACAGTCTCCTCAGCAGTCTGGAGAAACAGAGTTGGATTCAGAAAAGTATGGCGGATATCTCAACATTGTATCAAGGGATTACGGATATTAGCGAATTGACGCAATCGTTTATTTCCAGACTGGCTCCATTACTTCAAGCTTCTTTTGGTGTGGTATATCTTCGCAAAAATGAAGGGGGCGAAGTCTATTACGTCAAAGCGGCAGGATATGCCACGGTTGCCGATGAAGGCGCTGCCCGGGCGAGTTTCCGATTGGGGGAAGGGCTGATCGGCCAAGCTGCAGTCGATAAACGGATCTTTCTGATTGACCAACTGCCCGAGGAACATATCAAAGTCACCTCTGGCTTAGGTGCTTCCTCACCACGAAATCTATTAATTGCTCCAATTTTAGTAGATGGCAGGGTAGAGGCCGTGATTGAGCTTGCTGCGCTTCAGCCGTTTCTCTCACAGCACCTTACCTTAGTCGACCTGCTCCAAGACAAGTTCGGTTCGGCGATTACCAATGTGACAGGAAGAATGGAAGTCGAAAGGCTGCTAGGAGAATCGCAAGTTTTAACAGAAGAACTTCAGGCGCAATCGGAAGAACTCCAAGCGCAATCGGAAGAATTGCAAATGCAGCAAGATCAGCTTCAAATGGCCAATGGGTATTTGGAACAGGAGAAGCAATATGCCGAGCAACGAGCGCTGGAACTCAAAAAGGCGAAGGATGAATTGGAAGACTATTCTCGAAAACTCCAGATGAGTTCACAATACAAGACGGACTTTCTTGCCAATATGTCGCATGAGCTGCGCACGCCATTGAATAGCATTCTGATTCTGTCGCAAATGCTGATGGAGAATAATGATGAGTTAACCATGTCAGAAGTAGAAGAATACGCAGGTGTTGTCCATACGGCTGGCGGAGATTTGCTGCGGCTGATTGATGATATTCTCGATTTATCGAAAATTGAAGCAGGAAAAATTGAAATTTTGACAGACGAAGTCAACGTAACGGAGATTCCACAGACGCTCAGGAATCTGTTTGAGCCAGTGGCGCGAAAAAAGAATTTAACCTTTGATGTGATCACACATCCAGATGTGCCTCCGGTCATTTCGACGGATGGACAAAGATTGCAGCAAATTTTGAAAAATTTATTATCCAATGCCTTTAAATTTACGGAACAGGGCGGCGTTACGGTACGAATTGAATTTGCTCCGCTTGAAAAAGTCGCGGAATTGCCTGACCTGCAAGAGGATGCTGTCGTGCTGGCCATCGCTATCACTGATACAGGAATTGGCATTCCATTAGATAAACAGCAAATTATATTCGATGCCTTCCAACAGGTCGATGGGACCACGAACAGGCAATATGGCGGGACGGGGCTGGGGTTATCGATTTGCCGGGAATTTACCCGTTTGCTTGGCGGGCTGCTTGAAGTCGAAAGCGAGCAAGATAAGGGAAGTACGTTCACCTTATATATACCGAGCCGTCTTGCGCCTGTCAGCCATGATTTGTTCGAAGTCTTGGCGCTGGAGGAAGTGGCGGCAAGTGCCAGTGAGCTGACCGAGGAACAAGAATTTATAGAAGAATCAGAACCGCCGCGCGTTGATCGAACGGAGGCTGAAACTTCGGATGAACGCTTGTTTAAAGGGAAAAAAGTGCTTCTTGTTGAGGATGATGGCCGGAATGTATATGCGCTTGTGACAACGCTTGAGAAAAAAGGAGTGGTGGTCCAAGTGGCTGAGAACGGAAAGCGCGCCATTGAAATTTTACAAGAACAAGCCGACTTTGACTTGGTGTTCATGGATATCATGATGCCGGTGATGGGAGGCTATGAGGCCATGAAGGCGATCCGTCATGACCTGCAGATGGAGCGTCTGCCCATTATTGCGCTGACTGCTAAAGCCATGAAAGGAGAACGTGATAAGTGTATGGAGGCAGGTGCGTCTGATTATATTATGAAGCCATTAAAAATCGACCAGCTATTCTCATTGATGCGGGTGTGGTTGACAGAGCAGGTGGATCAGGATTGACGAGCATGAAAAAATCGGTGAACCCGGTGAACCTGACCAGCCCGATACAACCAGTGCCCCCGGTAAACCAAGTGAACCCAGTGAATCCAGTAAACCCAGTAAACCCGATGAACCCGGTGAACCCAGTAAACCCGATGAACCCAGTAAACCCGGTAGCCCCGCAAGATTCCAATGTACTCACAGAAACAATAGTGCCAACGGAGTTGCAGAATATCGAAATCAATTTGCTGCTTGAGGGTTTATATCAGATGTACGGATATGACTTCAGGGGGTATGTCCGTGCCTCTTTAACGAGAAGGGTCTTGAATCGGATGAAAGCGGAGCGGCTTCCGTCGATCACGGCTTTATTGGAAAAAGTCCTTCACGATCAAGCGTATTTGGAGCGATTATTGAATGATCTCTCGATTCGGATGACGGAAATGTACCGAGATCCTACTTTTTTCGCTGCCTTTCGTAACCAGGTCGTTCCATTATTGCGCGAGCTTCCAGAGATTCGGATTTGGCATGCTGGCTGCGCGACGGGGGAAGAGGTCTATTCGATGGCCATTTTGATGCTGGAAGAAGGGCTCGCGAAAAAAACAACCATCTACGCAACTGATATTAATGAAAAAGCCCTTTCTGCTGCTCAAAAAGGAGCGTTTCCTCTCAAGAAGATGCAGCAATATACGAAGAACTATTTAAAGTCAGGTGGAAAAAAGGCCTTTTCCGAGTACTATACGACGGATCACCAGTTTGCTTATTTTTCTCCTAAATTAGAAGAAAACCTTATCTTTGCTCAGCATAATCTGGTGGCCGACCGTTCGTTTAATGAATTTCATGTGATTTTATGCCGTAATGTCATGATCTATTTTGACAATGATTTGCAGCAGAAAGTCCATGGCCTATTTTACGACAGTCTTGCTGAAGGTGGATTCATCGGCCTTGGCAGTAAAGAATCCATCCTGTTTATGCCAAAGGGCAAGCAATACATGGAATTTAATCCACATGAACGAATATACAGAAAAGCATAGGTGCCGATACCCACATTGGGTGTCAGGCACCTTTTTTTTTTAATATCAGTATGATTAATATCCGGATAAATTGGGTATTAACCCATAAGGGGATCTAGATAAATTTGGGGGGAGAACGATGTGATGAAAAAACGGAGAATGGAATGGGTCTTTATCATTTTTATGGTTGCGCTAGCCTATATAGTGTTTTTTACCGACGTTCCGTTCCTGTCGAAAGTGATTTCCATCGCGCTCTATGGGGGAATGATCTTGATTACTGTATTATCATTAATGCTTGAAAATCGGACCGCACAAAACACGCTTTTATGGATTTATATTTTAGTGTTTCTGCCTATCCTTGGCTATATCATTTATGTCTATTCAGGACAATTATTATTAAAAGGCTATCTTTTTAAAAGTAAGCGAATCAAGGATCGTGAAGTGTTTGAAAGAATGAGTCATAAACACAAGAAGATCGATTTTTCCCAGTTAAATTATCACCAGCACCATTTTACACACTATTTGGATCGGGCAACTTCCACACCTACGAATTCCCATACTCACACCACAATTTTAAAAAATGGCGAGGAAACGTTCCGTGAAATCAAAAACGCACTGGGCAATGCTAAGGACTTTATCCACCTAGAATATTACATCTTCCGAGATGACCGGCTAGGGAATGAGATCATCGACATCTTAACGGATAAAGCACAAGAAGGGGTAGAAGTGCGTTTGATGTACGATGCGGTGGGAAGTATCACACTTTCAAGCGGCGCAATAAATAGAATGAAGGATGCAGGAATCAAGGTCCAGCCTTTTTTGCCGTTGAAAAGCGGTCTGATTAATCAAAAGTTTAACTTTCGGAATCATCGTAAAATCATTGTCATTGACGGGAAAGTCGGATTTGTGGGCGGACTGAACGTTGGAGTCGAATATCTAGGTGAAGACGAGAATATTGGATTCTGGTGTGATACCCATGTCCTTCTTGAAGGGGAAGCAGTCCAAACCTTGCATGCCGTGTTTTTATTAGATTGGCGCTATGTGATCGGGGAAATGCTGGTGACGGATGAACGCTATATGAAACCAAACCCTGCCCCCAGCGATGGTCTCGTCCATGTCGTCGCGACCGGCCCGGAAACAAAACGGATGAGTGACCACTATTATGCGATGATCTCCTGCGCCACAAAATCCATTTGGATAGCGTCACCGTACTTCGTCCCCAATCCAGCCATTCGAACCGCACTGCGGATTGCCGCCCATAAAGGGATTCAAATACGAATCATGGTGCCTGACACCAATGATGGTTTTCTCACCCAATATGCGACGCGTTCTTATTTACCGGAATTGTTGCGTGCGGGTGTTGAGGTTTATGCGTACCAAAAGGGGTTTCTTCATAAGAAGGTGATGATTGTGGATGGCGATCTCGCCACGATTGGCACAGCCAATATGGATATGCGCAGCTTTCGTCTCAACTTTGAGGTGAATTTATTTTTAATCGGGGCGAAATCCATCCAAGACCTAGTGGCGCATTATGAAGAAGACTTGAAGGAGTGTCTGAGAATCCGCCCAGTGGAATTTTACAAAAGAGGACTGACTGAAAGGGTAAAGGAATCCTTTGCCCGCCTATTTTCCGGTGTTTTATAAAATGGCCAAGATAAAGGGGGAAAAAACATGAAACGAAACCCGACGATGATGCAATTTTTTGAGTGGCATATTGAAGCCGATGGGACCCATTGGAAACGCCTGAAAAAGATCGCTCCTGAGCTAAAGAGGATAGGAATCGATTCGGTGTGGATTCCACCCGTAACGAAAGGTCAATCGCCAGAAGATACGGGCTATGGGGTATACGATCTTTATGATTTGGGTGAATTCGATCAAAAAGGGACAGTCCGGACGAAATATGGAACGAAGAAAGAATTACTAGACGCGATTGCCGCATTGTCTGCGCATGGGATTCATGTCTATGCAGATGTGGTCATGAATCATAAAGGCGGGGCGGATAAGACCGAGAGATTTCAAGTCGTTGAGGTGAGCAAGGAGGACCGAACCGAAGAGATTTCAGAGCCGTTTGAAATAGAGGGGTATACCAAATTCACGTTCCCGAATCGGAAGGATAAGTATTCAGCGTTCAAATGGGGAGTTGAACATTTTAACGGTATCGACTATGATGCAAAATCGAAGAAAACCGGAATTTTTCGGATGGTCGGCGAGGATAAAAAGTGGAATGACCATGTCGATAAGGAATTTGGTAATTACGACTATTTAATGTATGCCAATATTGATTACCATCAACCAGATGTACAGGCAGAAATGATCCAGTGGGGAATCTGGCTTGCCGATACTTTACAATGCAGCGGTTACCGCTTAGACGCAATTAAACATATGGATTCTCGTTTTATTAAAAAATTTATCGATGCTGTTCGGAAGCAGCAAGGAGAAGACTTTTATTTTCTAGGAGAATTTTGGGTCGCGGAGCTTTCTGCCTGCCAAACGTTTTTGAAAAATGTTGAGCACAAGCTCCAGTTATTTGACGTTCCCCTTCATTATAAATTTCATGAAGCAGCAATGGCCGGGGCTGATTTTGATTTGACGACCATTTTCGATGATACGTTGGTTCAAACGAATCCGGAACATGCAGTCACTTTTGTGGATAATCATGACACCCAGCCAAACGAGGCCCTGGAATCCTGGGTGGAGGATTGGTTTAAGCAGTCTGCATATGCGCTGATTCTGCTCCGCAAAGATGGCCATCCATGTATTTTTTACGGAGATTATTTTGGCATTGGGGGAGAAGAGCCTATTGAAGGAAAGAGGGTGGCGATCGATCCGCTGCTATATGCTCGTTTTCATAAAGCTTATGGTGAACAAGAAGATTATTTCGACGACGCCAATTTGATTGGCTGGGTCCGTCGCGGCCAGGCGGAACTGGAGCGTTCAGGCTGCGCGGTCCTCATTTCAAATCAGGATGATGGTGAAAAGAGAATGTTCGTCGGTGAAGACCGGGCAGGGGAAGTGTGGGTGGACCTCACAGGATCACGCGACGAGCCTATTCAAATAGAAGAAGATGGATTTGCGACGTTCCTTGTTAACGGCGGCAGTGTGTCAGTGTGGGCACTACCAGAAGAGGAGTTATTTTAAAATAGAGTCAAACCAGAAGCACCTTGTTTGTTGAGGTGTTTTTCTCATTTGAAAAAATAAGTTGTTTTCGTAAATAACGGGTGTAGCAAATCACAAAAAATGGAATTTTGTGTAAAATTACACTTCGACCATTGAACACTCAAGATTAATTAAATGATTTTCTTTTCAATGAGCGAATTTTAGAGCTTTATGAGCGAATATCGGGTTTCAATGAGCGAATACCGGTCTTTTATGAGCGAATTCAATGATTCAATGAGCGAATCAAAAAAGCAACTATTTTTTCCGAAAAGAGTGAAAGCCATAAAAAGAGACTGCGTGGCGGCAGTCTCTCTGAGTGAACCAATTATTTAAGCTTCCCGCCTCATGCCTTTCATAAGGAAGCCGACGATTAATGTGAGTAGAATCGCGCCCAAGATGGCTGGAATCAGATAAAATCCTCCGACTTCCGGACCCCAATCTCCTAATATCAAGGATCCTAGAAAAGCCCCAATGAATCCGGCGATGATATTTCCAATGACACCTCCTGGAATATCACGTCCAATGACGAGACCTCCTAACCACCCGATAATTCCTCCGATAATTAAAGACCAAATAAATCCCATGAAAACTCATCCCTTTCTAATAAGTAATGTGGAACTTAATCATGTAATACCCGCTCCTGCAATGGCCAAACATTTTTTGATAAAAAAATCATTTTTTCAGCATAAAGGTTTCAATTTTTAAAAAAGGGTTATACACCCAGTTAACATCAAGCAGCATTTCAACTTACTAACGAAATTTATTTAGGAGGTAGTTAGAATGAGACAGGTCAAACTAGTGGAAAATGGTCTTCAAGCCAAACAGGAAATTGAACAATTATTAAATCAAGGGTTCAGTAAAGATGAAGTTTACTTGTTGGCTCACAGCAAAGAACGTTCCGAGGATTTGGCGGAGGAGCTGGATACTAATGAGATTGGGGTAAACGAACAAGGATTCTTGGATTCCATCGCAAATGTGTTTCGTTCCCGCGGGGACGAGCTTCGTTCAAAAATGGAATCATTAGGATTATCCGATACTGAAGCGCAGCAATTTGAAAAGGAATTAGACAAAGGTCGAGTCGTAGTTGTAGCAGCCAAATAAAATTCAAGCTTCAGGCGGGGAACAAAAGGATCTCCTTTTGTTCCTCTTACATACAACAAATGGAAAGGAGTTAAGGTGATGAAAATTTCAAAAGTGAACTTGGCTGATTTTTTTGGAGGGAACGTTCGAGCACGCCGCAAAGTGCGAAAGGAACACTGTCCTGATACGAACTTTGCAAATCCAATCGTGCACAAGCAAATACACGGCGACAAGGTATATGTCCCATTAAATATCGGCAGGGTTTGGAATCAGGTTAATTAGGTAAATATGTGGGTCGTGTCAGCCTAAAATTCGCCTTCTAATAGTGCAGTGGAAGGCGAATTTTTTATTAAAAAGTATTTTTAAAAAAATGGATAGAAAAGGAAACTATTAAGGTGAAGTTTGTGATAGAATAAACATTGTGTGAAAAAGGAGGGTGTAGGGTGATAAATGATTTTGGACAAATGGCATTGTTAAGTATTGTTTCACATTTAATTTTCATAGCGATTTCCTGGTGGGCCCTGCAAGCGATTCGGTTGGATCAATTGCTGAAAGCGGGTCATGTTTTTCAGGCGCGGTTACTTTACATATTATTAGCCATCATCATTGGTTCATCTGTTAGTAACTTTTTCCTTGATTATCTCCAATGGTCTAGACAACTGCCTTTGATCATGCAAAATAGTTAATTGGAAAAATTTTAGTTCTTCGTACATGTTCCTATTTGTCTAGAAATTGAGTACAATCGTCATTGTGTGGAAAAAATAACATCAATAAAGCATGGAACTTTGTCTAAAAGTGACGACATTTCCCAAGTATGCTACTCCTCTACCTGGTAACAATGGTAGTAAGGGGGAGTAGAGATGAAGAGAAAGAGTCAAATCCTTTTGAGCGTAGTTATCATACTTAGTGTAATTTTGGTTGTTATGGGGAACCAAACAAGTGAAGCAAATAGCGGCGGAACTAGTTCTTTTTTTGAAAAAGAAATGGACTTAATTAAAATCGGCTCGATGTTACAAGCCGAAAATATTTTGCTCGATGAATGGACTTTTTATGCAAGAGAGCATTTGGATGGCATGGAAAGTTTGCAGGAAGTAAAGGACTACGCTAAAGAGCTTCAAGCTAAGTTTCCTGATTGGGAATGGTCTGTTAAAAATACCAGCCAAAAATGGGAATTAACAGCAGTATCTCCAACATCTAAACACCACAACGAAATGCTTCAAATTATGGCAACCCACACAAAACAACCTGTTAATGCGTATATAGTATATAGTATCTCGGGTAAGGAGTGGAATTCGGCGACAAAGGCCTTTTTCACTACTAGTCAATTTAAAACTAGGCTAACTGACATATTTCGAGGAAATCCAACAGTTTTCTCTTGTATGAAAGGTACAGTCGGTGATAAGATTGATAAGTCTTTACCTAAGACAATGAATCAAATGATGTCAAGATTTAAAGCAAAAGAAATCGAAGCGTTAAAAGAGGAGACTTTCATGTCTGTTTCGGCAAATTCGCCGATGTTTACAGGCTCCATAGAGAATCAGCGAGAGAACATGAATTTACAAATTGGTATACGCTCCGAAGGATTGGGCGCTAAAACTACCATCGTAGTTGGCACACCAATCATTACGATTGAATATTAATATAGAGAAAATGGACGCGGAGGGGAATACTCTTGGAAAAGATCATCGTCCGCGGCGGAAAAAGGCTTGATGGAACGGTTAAAGTTGAAGGCGCAAAAAATGCCGTTCTGCCTGTACTCGCTGCAACATTATTAGCAAGTGACGGAAAAAGTGTATTACGTGATGTACCTACACTCTCCGATGTATACACAATTAATGAAGTTTTACGCAACCTAAATGCTGAAGTGTCGTTTGAAAACAATACTGTCGAAGTAGATGCATCCAAAGCGTTAAAAGATGAGGCGCCATTCGAATACGTTCGAAAAATGCGCGCGTCTGTGCTTGTCATGGGATCATTACTCGCTCGTAATGGCCGTGCTCGTGTGGCCTTACCGGGTGGCTGTGCCATTGGATCCCGTCCTATCGATCAGCATCTCAAGGGCTTTGAAGCCATGGGAGCAACGGTTAAGGTAGGAAACGGTTTTATTGAAGCGGAAGTAAACGGCCGCTTACAAGGTGCAAAGATTTATTTAGACTTCCCAAGTGTTGGGGCCACTGAGAATATCATGATGGCTGCCACTCTTGCGGAAGGTACGACAATTATTGAGAATGTGGCAAAAGAACCGGAAATCGTTGACCTTGCCAATTTCTTGAACAAAATGGGCGCTAAAGTTCGCGGCGCCGGCACTGGAACTCTTCGTATTGAAGGGGTAGACGTGTTATTTGGTGCAGACCACAATATTATTCCTGACCGAATCGAAGCTGGTACCTTTATGGTAGCTGCAGCGATTACGGGTGGTAATGTATTGGTAAAAGGCGCTGTTCCTGAACATTTATCATCTTTGATTGCAAAAATGGTAGAAATGGGTATCACGATTCGTGAGGAAGAAGATGGCGTCCGTGTCATCGGAACCGATCGTATGAAGGCTGTTGACATCAAGACGATGCCGCACCCTGGTTTCCCTACAGATATGCAATCACAAATGATGGCATTGCTGCTTCGTGCGAATGGTACTTCGATGATAACTGAAACGGTCTTCGAAAACCGTTTTATGCATGTCGAGGAATTCCGCCGTATGAACGCAGACATCAAGATTGAAGGCCGTTCTGTTATTTTAAATGGTTCTTCAAACTTACAAGGTGCAGAAGTATCAGCAACAGATCTTCGTGCCGCCGCTGCATTAATTTTAACTGGTTTAGTTTCTGAAGGCATGACTCGCGTGACTGAGTTGAAACACTTAGACCGCGGCTATGTAGACTTCCACGGCAAACTAGCAAGACTAGGCGCTGACATCGAACGAATCAACGAAGCTGACGAAACGTTCACGGAAGTTCAGAACCTTGTATCGGATATGAATGCGTAAATGATTTCAGATCTGATTGGTTTCCCAATCAGGAAAGTCTTGAAATCCACGTAACAACGTGCAATCGCAAAACAACGGGCCCTGATGTAGAATTGGGCCTTTTTTGCGTTTAGTGGCTTTTTTTGTGGTGACTGGTGTGTAGTTTTGATGGTGTCAGGCACTAGTAAAAGACATTTGTCTATGGATTGGTGGTGTCAGGCACCACAAAAAGACATTTAACCATGATTTGTCCACGGGCGGTGCCTGACACCACGTTTACTACCCTGTTCAGTTTTCTGCAAAAATCCGTAATAAATGCTTGTCCGCCTCCATATGTATTAATTGAGACGCAACCCGCCTTTGTTATGATTTGGTGTGGCTGTGAATTTGCAAACTGGAGGCACTATCATGATAAAAATCAAACCATTCGTCGTAGCAGCAGCAGTCCTTATTGCCTTGACACTGATTATTCCCGCAGTCCTTGTTTTACCGTTTTCTGATGAACATCAAGCGAGCGGAAAGTTAGGGGAGGATTTAACGAAGACCCCCGCAAAAGAAGCAAAAGTGGTTCCTGCTTCCTCTGACCCTGATGTGGATGTCGCCGTCTTCCGGACTGCAAGATCAACCATTGAAAGTGTCCAATTAGAAGATTACCTCGTTGGCGTGGTAGCAGCTGAAATGCCCGTTGATTTCAAAGAGGAAGCACTCAAGGCCCAGGCATTAACAGCGAGAACGTATATCGTTAACCGATTAATTAATAAAGATACGTTGGGCGTTCCCAAAGGTGCTCAGGTGACGGACACCGTTATCCACCAAGTTTATATGAATGACGCAGAGCAGAGGCGGGACTGGGGCGCAAATTATGAATGGAAAAAGAAGAAGATCGTAGATGCTGTTCGGGCTACTGCGGGTCAAATATTGACCTATGACGGCAAGCCAATCGATGCCTTGTTCTTCTCGACAGGCAATGGCTATACGGAAAATTCGGAAGATGTCTGGGAAGGGAAATTTCCTTATTTAAGAAGTGTATCCAGTCCGTGGGATAAAAAATCTCCGAAATATAACAGTCAAAAGGTGATGTCCGTCCATGAGTTTGAAAGACGGCTTGGTGTGAACCTTGGCTCTGGATCAACAATTGGCAAGATTGTGGACCGGACGGCTGGCAAGCGTGTGGGTAAGGTCGATTTCAACGGGAAAGTCCTATCAGGGATACAAATTCGTGAAAAACTGGAACTGCGCTCGTCTGATTTCTCGTGGAAGCGCAAGGGCGACAATATTGTGATTACGACGAAGGGATTTGGCCATGGCGTCGGAATGAGCCAATATGGGGCGAATGGGATGGCTAAAGAAGGAAAGAACTATCAGGAGATTGTGAAGCATTACTACAAGGGCGTGAAGATTACAGCGGCGGATCATATGCTTGATACGGTTACGGCGAAGAAATAGTAGTTGTTGAATGGACCAGGCTGAGATGCCTGGTTTTTTTGTATTTTGGGAGGATACAATAATGATCTCCTCCCAGGTGTGCCTTGTCCAGCATGTAACTGTTTAGCGGCATGAAATATGTATACGGAACATGGGTGTGCCCGAATTGCGAGTGCAAATCAAAAACAGCCCATATCCAAGCCATCAACTATTATTTTCTTGTAATCAAGCTCTCGATTACAAACTCAGAATTGAGACGTTATCTGGGGATTGAATCCCCTAAAAGTGCCAATCAAATTCTTAAATCTATGAACTTAACCTTTACGGGGACCTTAAAGGGAAGAATTTATTTTCCTAAAACTATACACGGCCTAGTACCTTCCCAAGTCCCTTAAATTTCCCCTTAAACAATGCCCCTCGGATAAAGTAAAAACAAACCAAGATCCCGGTGAAGTCTTTGACTAAGTCGAACCAGGACGCCGAGCGGTAGGCGTAGAAGGACTGATGGATTTCGTCGCTGATTCCATAGAGGCCAGCGATAACAGCGCAGGTTATGTTTAAGGCAGGCGTGAACGCCCCTCGGCGGGTTAACATCGCTAGCACGAGCAATACATACAAAATGGCAAACTCTATTAAATGTAACGATTCCTTAATGGTGTGGTCGATTTTGGAATCAGGCAGTTTCACAAAATGGTCCGCAGGCAAGCTCGACATAATAAAAATGGCCGCCATATAGGCAAACGGGAGCACCCGCAATACCCACTTAAAAATTTTCATATAAATTCCTCCCAATATGCTCGAAAAAATTTTTTCCAACTTCATGCATAAAAATTAAATCATTGTTGAAAAATAAGTTCAAAAAAATTTTTTTCACTAGTGTATATAATTCTACTTATCTGTTCAGAATGATTGCTGAGGTGATGAAAATGAGAGAGGAAGAAAACAAACGATCTTCTCAAAGTTCCAGCGTAAAACGCTTTTTCAAAAAGCGTTGGGTATTTCCAGCCATCTATATTGCAAGTGCAGCAATCATTTTGACCGCGGTACTATGGTATCAAACAAGCAACAACGCAACAGACAAGTACGATTACAAATCCACGGATATTGCTGGTAAAAAGGGTCAAGAACCAGCTGTTGAAGTTAGCAAAACATTTGAAGACTTCAAGATGCCAGTGGAAAATGCGGATGCAGCTGTTGTAAAAACGAAATTCTATGATTTCAATGGAAAAACGGAAGACCAGGAAGCGGCTTTGGTATTCTATAACAATACCTACCAACCAAATACTGGTATCGATGTGACCGTGAAAGACGGCGAATCGTTTGATGTTGTTGCATCACTAAGCGGTACTGTCACACGTGTTGAAGAAGATGCAGTCCTTGGGAATGTCATTGAAGTGGAACACGACAAAGGTATTGTAACACAATATCAATCCGTTAAAGACATAAAGATCAAGGTTGGCGACGAGGTAAAACAGGGACAAGTGATTGCCAAGGCTGGACAAAGCTTGTTCAATGAAAAAGCTGGAACACATGTACATTTTGAAATTCGTAAAGATGGTATTGCTGTAAACCCTAGTGACTATTTTAACAAATCGTTAAGCACTTTACAGGAAGCAAAACTATCGAATGAAAATGCAAGCGAATCAGTAGAAACTCCGCAAATGAAGGAAAAAGAGCAAATGATTGAGGATCCAGACAATTCCCTTGATCAAGAAAAATCTTCTGACGAAGATAAAAATGCGGATGACAATTCTACTAACTCAACAGAAAAAGCAAACTCATAATTATAACGTTACAAAGGGGAAGGGGAATTCTTTCCTCTTTTTTTTGTACTCATTTCACATTAATTCGCACAAGCTCGAACTAATTCACACTTTATTTTACTCATAATAAATGGGCACAACACCATTTTTTGTATATTCACGGTATAATAATAAATATTGGTTATTGGTGCCTGACACCAGAAGTAATTAACAGTGGTGTCCGCCACTGGTGTACAAAATGGAGAAAGTGTCTTTGGGTGGTGCCTGACACCGTAAACCAAACACCAAACACCGTAAACCAAACTTTTTAAGGGAGGGATTTTGTTGAGGAAGTTAGTAGGGGCCATGCTGGTGATGCTGCTGATGATGGCGGTTTTGGCTGGCTGCAGTAAGGAGCCGACGCCGCAGGATCGTTTGGCGAAGTACATAGCGTTATGGAATGGGCAGAAGTTTGACCAGATGTATGATTATCTTTCTACTAATGCGAAGAAGAAAATCACCAAAGAGGAATTTACAAGCCGCTATCAAAAAATCTACAAAGATCTTCAGATAACAGACCTCAAGATTGACTTTAAAAAACCAAAAGAAGATAAACAGGGGGAAAAAGAACAAGCCCAATATTCATTTAAGGCAAGCATGAATAGCTTGGCGGGTCCGATTCAATTCACCCACAAAGCTAACTTAAAGAAAGAGGAGCGAGCCGACAAGAAGAATTGGTATATAGACTGGAATACAGGGTACATTTTTCCGAAATTGCAAGAAGGCGATAAAATTGGCATTAATACGACTGCCCCAAAAAGAGGAGAGATCCTCGATCGCAATGAGATCGGGCTGGCTGTGAATGGCCAAGTGTACGAGGTCGGTGTGGTGGCAGGGAAGGTGACGGACCAGATGCTTGAGCCGTTATCCTCGCTTTTAAAAATGAGCCCTGATCAGATTAAGAAGGCAATAAGTGCAAGTTGGGTAAAGCCGGAGCTGTTCGTGCCGTTGAAGCGGGTGTCGATGGAGGATGAGGCCCGGATTGCCCAGTTGATTGCCCTCGAGCCGGTGCAAACGCGAAAGGTGGAAGCACGTATCTATCCGTATGGCAAAGCCGCAGCACAGCTTATTGGATATGTTGGGGCGATCACGGCAGATGAGTTGGAGAAACTCAAAGATAAGGGCTACACAAGCAGTGATATGATTGGCAAAAGAGGCCTTGAACAAGTGTATGACGAGCAGTTAAGGGGCAAGCCTGGGGTGACGATTACCATTAACAAAAAGAATGGCGGCAAGGAGGTGCTCGCTGAAAAGCCAGTGGAGGATGGAAAAGCGGTGAAGCTGACGATTGATGTGGATGTTCAGACTGCAATCTATGACCAACTTGGCAAGGAAGCGGGCACGGGAGCCGCTATGAACCCGGTGACGGGGGAAACGCTGGCGCTTGTCAGCACGCCTTCATTTGACCCGAATCAAGCGATGCTCGGCTTCTCGGCGGCTGAATGGAAGGCACTGCAGGAAAGCAAGAAACAGCCCCTCTCAACGCGGTTTAAACAAACCTTTGCACCGGGATCTGTCATGAAGGCAATCACGGCAGGGATAGCATTGGAAAACGGAGCGATCACGCCGGAGCAGGCGGTACCGATAGTAGGGAAGAAGTGGCAAAAGGATAAGTCGTGGGGCGGTTATTTTGTAACGCGAGTCCATGCTGGGTCTGCTCCGGTTAATCTGGAAAAGGCGTTTGTGTTTAGTGATAATATTTATTTTGCCCAAGCGGCGTTAAAAACGGGGAAAGCTGCGTTCGCGGATGGGCTGAAGAAATTTGGCTTTGAAGAAGAGCTGGCGTTTCCATTCCCGCTCGAGAAATCAACGATTGGCGCGCTGGACCGAGATATATCGCTTGCCGATACGGGGTATGGTCAAGGGCAGATTCAAATGAGCATCGTGCATTTGCTGTCGGCATATACACCATTTATCAATAATGGCAATATGATTAAGCCAATCCTCTTAACGGATGAACAGCAAGGACAGGTGTGGAAGGAGGCCGTGGTCTCCGCGGAACATGCCGGAGTGATTGCGGCGGATTTACGGAAGGTGGTTAGCGATGCCGCTGGAACAGCACATGCAGCCGATATGAAGGAGTACCCGCTGGCGGGCAAGACGGGGACAGCGGAGATTAAACAGAAGCAAGGTGAAACCGGTACAGAAAATGGCTGGTTCATTGGATATAACACAAATTCGCCAAATTTGATGGTCGCGATGATGGTCGAGAATGTCCAGAAGCGGGGCGGGTCGCAGATCCCGGTTAAGAAAGTGAAAAAGGTTTTTGAGTTGGTACGGTAGATGAGTACTGTGTGGTGGTGTCAGGCACCAGTGCTGGTGTCAGGCACCACAATAAATAGTTGGGAGTTAACACCAAGGGGCTTGGTGTGTTTTTTTGTTTTGTGGTCTTTTTTTGTTGATTTTACGATAAAGAAAGTAGAAAAAGTATATTGTAATTTCGGATACTGCCCATGATAATGATTAGTATAAAACTATTAATGGAGAACAATCGGATGATATTTTACAAGAAATTTCTGCAAATCTTTTTTTCTACCCTTTTATTACTTACCTTATTCCCGATGAAGGACCATGCGGAATCTACTAGCAGCGGCAGCACGATATCAGGCGTAATTAGTGAAGATAGAGTGTTAACTAAAGAAAATTCCCCCTATTATCAAACGGGTATGATCGAAATCAATTCAGGAGTCACCCTTACGATTGAGCCGGGGGTAGAGTTGATTGGGCAAAATGGATTATGGATTACGGTGCGCGGCCAATTGAAGGCGGTTGGGACCGAGCAAGAACGCATCCGTTTGCAGGATGTGTACGTACAAGGAACGACATTTAATGGAAGTTTGATTCAAATTGAATATGCGGACCATTATCGTCAATCAAAGTACAATGGCGGGTTTCTTGTGACGACGATTGGCAAAAATGCCATCCTCCGCCATAACCAATACAAAAATGGCTCAATTTCTATCTCCTCATCGCCATTGGAGACAACTATTGAACATAACTTTTTTAGTGAAAAAGCGGACTTAAGTGTTGCGAATGGACCAGGGAAAATTTTTATCAAAAAGAATACCTTTATGAATCCAATCGACTCTTATTATGATCTGACCGTAAGAGGTGACTATGGGGACGGCGGGATTCCCAATATCCACATTAATCAGAATAACTTCTTTGGATGGCCGCACACGAAAGTGATTGTGCAGGTCTCAGGGTATAATCGCTTGCTCTTCGATGCGAATGATAATTATTGGGGTGTAACCGACCCCCTTCGAATCGAGCGTGGAATTACGGACGGGAACGATTACAGTAACTCCCTGGGGAAGTTAGACATTAGTACAGTGGCCTATAAACCGTTTGAAAACAGTTATCCACTTGGAACGCTAGAAAAGCCGTTGGTTGAAAAAATAAGTGACCGGGATACAACGGTGAGTGGGATTACCGACCGGGATAGTCAGGTGGAGGTATACCGGGGAGCCGAGAAAATTGGTGAAGGCGCATCGAGCGAAACAGGAAGATTCCAGATTCCAATTCCTCCGCAAAAAAGTGGAGTGGAGCTGACAATCAAGGCGACGGATAGCTATAGCCGGATCAGTCCAGAGACCGTTGTCACGGTTGTGGATGAAACCTCGCCTGAAGCGCCTGTTGTCGATGCAGTGACCGAGCATTCGGAAGTCATCACCGGTATTGCCGAACCATTTTCCACGGTTGAGGCCAAAACAGCCGTTTCCCTTGGAAAAATCACGGCAGATGAACAGGGCCATTTTTCAATCGGAATTGAAAAACAGACTGCAGGAACGATGATTCAAATCACCGCTACGGATGTAGCAGGAAACATTAGTCCAGCTGCGACAGTCATAGTGGCGGACACAACAGCGCCCGCCGCACCGCAGTTAAATCAAGATTCGATCACGGACCAGACGGATTCCATTAGTGGATACGCAGAAAAAGGGGCACTCATTCGAGTGATGTCAGGACAAACCATCCTCGGTTCATGCTATGTGTCTTCCGATTATTTTTGGATTATTTTTGAGAAGCAGTCTGCAGGAACGAAAATCGAAGTGAGGATAGAAGATGCCTCCAAGAATCAAGGGGAATTGATTTTCTTTACGGTACAAGATGTAACCCCTCCATCGCTGAAACTCTTACTGGACACGCCAAATCAGGTGACAAAGGAAGAAATAACCGGCGTGGCAGAAGCAGGTGCTCATATTTCGATTTTTAATGGGAGCGTCTTGATTGCCGAGGGCGATGCCAGCTCAGTGGATGGTCAATTTACGATTCCGATAGGCAAGCTGGTGTCAGGCACTTATCTGCATGTGATCGCTGCGGATGCTGCGAATAATGTCAGCACACCTGTAGAGGTTCAATTCATTGACATAACCCCGCCACCAATTAAGATAAATACGGTGACAAATCGAACAACCCAAATTACTGGTGTAACCGAAGCCGGCGCCTCTGTGACGATTGCTATGGTTGGCCATACTTATTTCGGTTATGCGAATCCTGACGGGAAATTTTCCTTTCAGATTACACCGCCAACACCAGGGTCTACTTTTTACGTGACGATCGTGGATGGCGCGTCAAATCGAAGTTTACAAAAGTTCGTGGTCGGAAAAGTACCGCCCAATAGCCCGACGGTGAATCCTGTTACTAATAAAGCTACTATCGTGACAGGTGTAACGGTAAAATCCGCTGTGATTTCGGTAAAAGCAGGAACATCCACCTATAAAAGCAATGCCGATGCGAATGGAAAGTTTACGGTGACAATTCCTGCCCAAAACAGCGGCGCAGTCTTAAGCGTGACTGCGACGGATGCAGGGGGAACGAGCGTACCAAAGACAATACAGGTGACGAGAGTGGCTCCTAACATCCCAGTGGTCAATGCCGTTAATAACAAATCAGCGGTGGTAACTGGCAAGTCGGAAAAGTATGCGAGTATTGCTGTTCAAATTGGTAGTAAGAATTATAGTGGAAAGGCCGATAGCGTCGGTAATTTCAAGGTGACGGTACCGATTCAAAACAGCGGGACATCACTCAAAATTACAGCAAAAGATGCAGCTGGGAAGGTAAGCAATGCAAAATCACTCACTGTCGCACGTGTGGCCCCTAATCTTCCAGTTGTGAATGCAGTCAAGTATACCGCAACCTCTGTGACTGGAAAAACAGAAAAGCTGGCCGTCGTGAAGGTGAAGATTGGAACGAAAACTTATTCGGCGAAGGCAAATAGTTATGGGAGTTTTAAAGTAAGCATCCCAAGGCAAAAACGAGGAACGAAGTTATCGGTAACGGCAAAGGATGCTAAAGGATTCATTAGTGCTATTCGAACGATAAAAGTGTATTAAACTTTATGAAAGTGGGAAAGGGGCGGATCGCCCCTTTTTTCTTTTGTTTTACTTCAGGTGGAGGTTGGGGCAGGCTTCCACTGATACCTCTCCAAATCAATTACTCCATTCAAGCCGATCTCCACGCCTTCCGCTTCCAACGACAACCGTTGCTCCTGATACGATTCGTCATCCTGGAGGGCGATTTGCCCCTTAGCATTGATGACGCGGTGCCAAGGGAGGTGGTACTTCTTGCTCATAGAGTGTAGGGCGCGGACGACTTGGCGGGCCGCACGTGGGCTTCCAGCGAGCCGAGCGATTTGACCATACGTCGCCACCTTACCTTCGGGGATGCTTCGAATAATTTCCACCACATTTTCTGTAAAAGGTGTCATAGGTACCTTCCTTTCAAAAAACACATATCAAAAAGGTATCAAAGATATAATAATTTTAACAATACTTTTAGAAAAAACTGCTCCGAATTATGCAAAGTACTGGCTTCCAAACCACTTTTTAACCTCCATTCCAATCATAATCGCCATTTTTGAATAATTTTTTTCTCGACAAATTTCTCGGGAAATAAAATAAAGCTCCGGATATTTCCAATTAAAAACCGCATAACGGAGGGATTCTGGACCGATACTCGCGTCTGTCGAAAAAAAGTAAGAAGTCCAATTATCAAAAAACTTTGAATAACACCTTGTCCCGATTGAGTATTTCTGGCATATTCCCGTATCCAAGCTAATAAAATGGTTACAAACCTTTACAAAGAGAGTGTTTGAGGTGAAGAGTCGTTTGAAGTTAGCGGACATTCAGTCGGGGACATGATTATTCATCGTATAGACAGAAGGTAACTTACTTTCTGCCGTTTGGTGCCTAACACCATCAAGGAAAGTGTCCTCCACTAATGGACAAATGTCTTTTAGTGGTGCCTGACACCAAAGCAGCCCAAAACAGACACCAAAACGGAAGCAGAATTCGTCGAAGTGATAAGCGGGTCTCATTTCACACTTCTCACATCCAATTTAGGGAGGGCGAGAGTGTGCACGATTACATCAAAGAGAGAACTATCAAGATTGGAAAGTATATCGTGGAGACGAGGAAAACGGTTCGCGTAATTGCGAAGGAGTTTGGCGTATCCAAAAGTACAGTCCATAAGGATCTTACAGAGAGACTTCCTGAGATTAATCCAGAGCTGGCAAACGAGGTTAAAGGTATTTTAGACTATCATAAATCAATCCGTCATCTCCGAGGGGGAGAGGCAACAAAAATGAAATATCAGAAAGAAGAGAAGGAAGGTGAAACTGTAAAATAAACATCCATGAATCGACTGAAAAAAGAATAGGCATCAAGGCATTCTCTGGAAATCCTCCTATCCGACATCCATCTGCAAGATTTTACAACTTTTCTATGCTAAAAGTATGGAAATCTTAATGAGTGTGGTACAATATACAATTAGGAAAAGTATGTGGATTCCGTTTTAAGGAGGAAAGAAAAGAGAATGTTTGCAAGAGATATTGGGATAGACCTAGGAACGGCTAACGTGCTAATTCACGTAAAAGGCCGTGGAATCGTATTAAATGAGCCGTCCGTAGTGGCAATTGACAAAAATACAAATCGCGTACTTGCTGTTGGTGAAGAAGCTCGCCGTATGGTTGGTCGGACACCGGGGAACATCGTAGCGATCCGCCCGCTAAAAGATGGCGTGATCGCTGACTTTGATGTAACCGAAGCAATGTTAAAGCATTTTATTAATAAGTTAAACGTTAAAGGGTTTTTATCGAAGCCGCGCATTCTGATTTGCTGTCCAACGAATATTACAAGTGTGGAGCAGAAGGCAATCAAAGAAGCAGCTGAAAAGAGCGGCGGGAAAAAGATTTACTTAGAAGAAGAACCAAAGGTGGCAGCGATTGGTGCGGGAATGGACATATTCCAACCGAGCGGAAACATGGTAGTGGACATCGGAGGGGGAACGACGGATGTAGCAGTTCTTTCAATGGGCGATATCGTGACTTCTTCCTCCATCAAAATGGCCGGTGACAAGTTCGACATGGAAATTCTCAACTACATTAAGCGCGAATACAAGCTCTTAATCGGTGAGCGCACAGCAGAAAATATTAAAATCAACATCGGGACTGTATTCCCAGGTTCACGCTCGGAAGAAATGGAAATCCGCGGACGTGACATGGTAAGCGGTCTGCCGCGCACCATTACAGTTCGTTCGGAAGAAATCGAAGGTTCATTACGTGAATCAGTTGCGGTGATCGTTCAGGCTGCAAAAAGCGTGCTGGAACGTACTCCTCCAGAACTATCAGCTGACATTATCGACCGCGGCGTTATTTTAACAGGCGGTGGTGCATTACTGCACGGCATCGACATGCTGCTCGCAGACGAATTAAAAGTTCCCGTCCTAGTGGCCGAAAATCCAATGGATTGTGTCGCAATTGGAACAGGAATCATGCTTGACAATATCGACAAGATTCCAAGTCGGAAGTTTGGATGATCCTTTCTGAAAAATTGTCCAAGCTAGTGGAATGAAGTTGACAAAGAATCTGAGCTGCCCTTTTAGGTCTAGTGTTGTAAGACATCATACCTTAAAAGAGCAGGATACAAAAAGTCTAATGAAGCAGGCGGGACAAGCCTCAGTCATTGGGCTTTTTTCTTTGGACTACAATTCCTAAAAAGCTTTAGGATATAGTAAATTCTACCTTTTAGTACTATTTCCTGTTAAAATTGATGAGTATTTTGAATTTATTTTTTATAATAGAATAATGAATGACGTATTGTAAAAATAAATCCAAATATCCAGTTATAAGAATTGAACAGAAAAATTGGATATAATATGTATAATTCACTGAGTCCGGGGTCTCCCATGCAGATAAACATAAATGGGCGGACGTCAGTAAAAGGGGAATTAACAAATGTCTGTAAATAATCCAAACCAAGAATATAGAACAAGAGAAGAATACAAACGGGCCAAGGCGGCCGAGGTGCAGAAACAATCCCAGGACGCTCCGACACAATCCCATAACGCATCTCACAGAGCACAGGACGCAGCGAACCATTCCAGGGACGAAGCACACAGAACACAGGGCACGGCCAACAGAGAGGGACGGCAAATAAAGGATGCTCCTGCGATCCAAGCTAAGGAAGTTGTTCAAGGGACAAAAAACACGGCAAAACCTGCGGTAGCCATCGCAAAGGGTGCGGTAAAAGCAGTGTCAGCAGTCACGAAGGCCGCAGCGAAACCGGCAAAAGCAGCCGTAAATGGTACAAGGGATGCTGCCAAACAGGCGAAAGCCGATAAACGTGAAAAACAGGAGAAATCCAAGGTGAAGAACCAAAGCCGTGAGGCAAAAAAAACGAAAAATGCCACCAAGAGAGACAAAGAAAAGAATGTCTCTGAAAAACATCAACGAGTCAGAATTCGCCTCATTCCCATTTGGCTGCGCCTGATTCTTTTAGTGATCTTTGCTTTTATAAGCATATCGCTAGGCGCTATGGTTGGATATGGGGTCCTTGGCGGCGGGAACGTTAAAGATGTTTTCAAGGAATCCACATGGACACATATTGTTGATTTAGTTGAAAAAGGAAAAAGAAAAGTGGTGGAAGGGAGGTAAATCCCTTCCTTTTTGTATACCTTAAGTAGTAGAATAAGAAATAAATACTTGTTACTAGTAGGAGGTACTAATCCATGTTAGATATCGAACAAATTAAAGAAATCATCCCACATCGGTACCCATTCCTTTTGGTGGATCGAATTTTAGAAGTAGAAGAAGGAAAGAGCGCAGTCGGGATTAAAAATGTTAGTGCCAATGAAGAGTTCTTTAATGGTCATTTTCCTGATTACCCAGTTATGCCTGGTGTATTAATCGTCGAAGCTCTCGCACAGGTTGGGGCTGTCGCCATGTTGAAAAAAGAAGAAAATCGCGGCCGCTTAGCCTTTTTTGCTGGAATTGATGGCTGCCGTTTTAAAAAGCAGGTCAAACCAGGTGATCAGCTTCGTCTGGAAGTAGAAATCATCCGTCTGCGCGGACCAGTTGGCAAAGGAAAAGCCGTTGCAACCGTTGACGGTGAAGTGGCCTGTGAAGCTGAAATCACCTTTGCCTTAGGCGAGAAAAAAGAATAAACAAAACGAAATGAATCGGCCGGAAGGAATTTCTGGTCGTTTTTTTTATGTAAAAAAATGCTAGCCATCATTCGATCCACATTGGACATCCTAAAATTAGACCCATAGGTAGGTCAAAATTTGTTTTGGAAGGGGTTTATCATTTTGAAGAAAAAGTTATTTCTTATGCTCGCAGGATCGATTTTATCCGCGGGAATGTTAACAGCATGTAATAATGATAACGATGACCAAAATCCGCCGCCGCCAGCCGTCGATAACAATGTAAATGATAATGATTTAAATGACAACGATTTAAACCGTAACGATTTAAACAAGTATGATAATGACAACCTTGATTTAGACAACAGAAACAATCATTATCCAAACACAGAGGACAAAAATACGGATACCGACAAAGACCCAATGAAGGATAGCAATACCAAAAAAGAAGAGATAATTGAAGATGATATTGACAGAAAAGACGCGGACAATAAAGACGAGTAATTCACAAGCAATAAAGAAGGGACGGGCCGTTAGCCTGTCCCTTTACGCATGATTTATTTGTTCGACTTCACTTTTAACTTCGGTTTGCTTTGGATCTTTTCTCTAAATTCGGTGAGCAGCGCGGAGCCCTCTAATCCTTTTTGAAGCAGACTTTCGAGCAAAAGCTCAGAGTAGTCGCTTTTATTACGGCGGATTTTTCCCTCGAACAAAACGCTAATATGCTTTTCAAATTTAGTTAGCGAGACGATTTTTGTTTGAAAATAAGCAGGCGCGTTTTCCTTCTTGGTAATCACGGCCTCAACAATAATGTCGCGATTTTGCTCGGAAATTTTTTGGAAATAATCATAGAGGGACAAATCAGTATACGCCTCAAGCAGCCATGTGGAGCGCTCGTCTTCCTTATTGAGAATTAAGCCATCTACTAACGGAACTTCAATCGAAGCATCATCTTCCACTACATCTAATGAGTACAACTTAAAAGATTTCATCATAACCTCCTGATTGCCTTTTTCAAAATTATAACATATGTGCACGTAAAGCAAATGTCGAAAAGTTTTTGTCGAAATTTAGAAGATAAGTTTTTTCCGAAAATCCACACGTCTTTTTTGACAAAAATGCCTTTGAAAAACCGTTTATCTCCTAAAAAACAGACGAATAATGGTTGTTTCCCTGTTTTACAACAAGGACACCATAACGCTATGCTAATACCGTCAAACAAAGAAGGAGATGAAGGTATGATCAATCAAGTCACACTGGTTGGCAGGTTGACAAGGGATCCGGAATTAAAACAGACGACAGAAGGGACCTTTGTAACCCAAGTTACCCTGGCTGTGTCGCGTCACTTTCGGAACCAAAACGGCGAAATAGAGGCTGACTTTATCCAATGTACCCTTTGGCGGAAAGCAGCCGAAAATACTTGTCAGTATTGCCGGAAAGGCGCAGTAATCGGAATCACGGGGCGTTTGCAGACGCGGAACTATGAGAACAAAGAAGGAAAAAGGGTATATGTCACAGAGGTAGTCGCGGAAACGGTCCAGTTCCTAAGCTCCAAACCGCAGCCGCATGAAGTGGAAGCTCCTCTAAAAAAGGAGGAAGTGACGATTGGTGTCTAACAATGAAATGACTAGAAACCTCGAGCAATTACTGGAAAGTTTAATCAAAATGGTTGGAAATTCAAATAAAAATCTTGACGGCCTCCAAAAACGTGTCAGCCAGTTGGAATGGATCATTAAGGAACAGCAGCATGAAATCAAGGAAAGAGACGACCTCATCAGAATTTACTCCTCCCATTCACAAGAACCTTCATCAATTACTCCATTTCGTTTATAGGTTTTCAAAAATTTATCCCCGCAACTGCCTTTATGATAAAAAATCAATGCCATCTCCGAATTGATCTCCGTTTATCCGGCAGTTACTTGCCGGAATTTTTTTTGGATTGGCACGTATAAAAATATTCCACCGGGGTAAACTAATAGAAAAACCCCCCTGTTTTTTTAAAAAGAAGCCGCTGAACTCATCAGCGGCTTCTTTGATTTATAAGTGAAATAATCATTTATGAAAAAATAGTGAACGTCCCCAAAAAAAGTTAGGGTGGCATAAAATAACATTAAAGGAAATTGTAGATTATCGTCGAATAATGTTAGAGTATGTAAATTATTGTATTTTATGGAGGTTTGTATCTTTGTGGAGGAAAACTCAATAATATTCATTGTCAATCCATCAAGCAGGAGGAAAAAGAGGTTCAACTACAAACCAAGTTTTTTTGATGCAGTACAGCTCTCAACTCGATCACTCCAAACATATGAAGTTACGCCCTATCAATTTATTCCATTTCATAAAAAAGCAATTATTCCTATCCTTAGCTTTAATTCCGACATTCATATTATGTACGAGAAGCATTCTTTACAAATCTATAAAGAAAACAATGATCTAACCGAGAAAGAAGTCTTTGAGATTCTCACCCACTTTGCCATTAAAGAAGGGAACAGGGTGTCTTTTTTAGCGGACTTTCCGAATGGCAAAAAAAGACAAGCAAAGTCCAAACCAAACGGTACATTGGCAGAAAGTAAAAAAATGAAGTAGAAATGTGATGTTCCACCCCAAAAATATTGACGCTGTTATGCCACAGAATTGACACTAATATGTGTAATATGACAAAAAGTGATGTACTTTTAATCTTTTTGTAACATTACTGGCACATTCTTCTGGTATAAATAGAGTACTAAGGAAAGGAGAAAGTGTATGCAAACGACAAGAAAGCGTATCATTCTCATGTTACTTACAATCGTATTATCGGTATCAGGTTCTATGGTTACATATGCACAAACAAGCACGGAAGCCCTACATAATGCTAAAGAAGAACTAGCTGAAAAACAAAGTTTAGTAGAGCAAAAGGCACAAGAAAAGCAAAATGTTAATCAAGAAATTGCAAAAATTCAACAAGAATTGAATGCCCTGAACAGTAATATTTCAAAAAACAAAGAAGAAATGGCCAAAACGCAACAAAAAATAGATGCTACGAACCAACTCATTGAAAAAAAGAAGCAAGAAATAGTCGTCCTAGAAGACAAAATCCTTGCCCGCAAAGGAATTATGAAGCAAAGAGCTGTCTCACTTCAACAAAATGACAACATCAATGTAATCGTCAATCTTTTCTTCGAGTCTGATAGTATCTCAGAGTTTATTCAACGCGCAAGTGCGGTTTCAACCATTATGGATGCAGATAAAGATATCTTGACGTCCCAAAAGGCAGATCTGCTGCAGATTGAAGAAGATAAAAAAGAGATTGATAGACAAGAACAAATTTTATTAGGAGATCAAAGTGAACTTGCGAAACAACAGCAAACACTTGATCAAAACAGACAAAAAAGTCAACAAACCTTAACCGTAATGCAACAAAAATATAGTCAAATTCTTAAACAAATGGAGCTTGCTGAACAGGAAAAGGCAGGTATTCAATCACAATTGAATGCTATTCAAGCTAAAATGAAAAGTGAACAGGAAGAGGCGAAGTCCGCGAAGCCACGTCCTACAGCTTCAAAAGCAAAACCGGCGCCGGCGCCATCTTCAAATAACGAAACAACTGGTGCCGTCAAAGGGAAGGAAATGTATGTGACCGCGACAGCATACAGCCCGGAAGAGTCAGGGAATATCACGGCTGCAGGCTACAATATTGGGAAGCATCCGAATATGAAATTGATTGCCGTCGACCCAAGAGTCATTCCACTTGGAAAAAAAGTCTGGGTTGAAGGATACGGCGTAGCCATCGCCGGCGATACAGGCGGCGCAATCAAAGGCCATATAATCGACGTATTAATGCCTACCACATCCAAGTGCATCCAGTGGGGCAGAAAAACCGTAAAAATCATCGTATTAGACTAAACATCAAGACCTAACAGGAAACTGTTAGGTCTTTTTTTGTAGGGTTCGGTGCGTTGTGTTGTGGTTCGGTGCAGTGCAAGTGCGCCCATAGCAATATTGTCAGTGGGCTTATCAAATGGTGCCTGACACCGAAAGGACTATAGCTACTGGATTTATATAGCAAATGGTGCCTGACACCGAAAGGACTATAGCCACTGGATTTATGCAGCAAATGGTGCCTGACACCGAAAGCACTATAGCTACAGGATTTATACAACCACCAATGGTGCCAACACCCAAATTTCTTCCTTTGACACGTTGCTGATTTTGTTTTTATGAAATAAAATAAATTCATATTGTTACAAATTGGTAGTATGAGAGAGGGATCGGTTTAGTGATTGAATTAAAACTGCGTTCGATTTTAAAGCAGGTAAAAAGTGAAAATCCGCAAAAGAGATTTGAAGCGCTTGACCAGCTTTTTCAATATAAGCAGGACGAGGGACTCGAGATTCAAATTGATGTGTTAAAGGATATAATCAAAACGGCAGCATCCGGATTCCCAGAGCCTGTCGACCGCTGGGACAACCCCTCCTTTTATCTGATTGACTTTGTTTGTGACTTTCCGATGCCGGAGGTGGTGGAAGGGCTCATCAAGCATTTTGACGGCCTTGACTTGCAGGCCAAAGAGCGGGCAATTGAAATGCTGCTCACAACAGAAGATGAGGATATTTTTTATGTACTCGAGGAAAAAATCGTCGAGTTAATCGAGACCGAAGAATTCCATATTCCAGTCAATGACCTGGACCCCTATCCAATGCTGATTAAGGGAATCCTTGATAAAACCCTCGACAAGCTCCATACAGAGCATTATAAATGGTTGTTTTATCATTTAGTATTATCGCTGAACGACTCCGGTTTAGAAAAAGGTTATAGGAAAGACGTCATCCTCCCGTCATTGCTCAACGATTATCACGTAGAGAAACTGGAGTATCTGAAATTTGACGCAGACTTTTCAAGCAAATATGTTTATACGGCTTGGAAGGACAGCTATTTTGCCGTTCGAACAAAAATGAAATTATTTATTAGCTTGATGGAATATTATTTTTCAGCCGACATCGGTGCTGAGCTGGAGCAGGCCATGAACTTCCGCGATCCGTTGATAAAAACGCAGGCGCTGTTGGTATGTGCGGCCAAAAACCTCCCGTATCAACAGAACACACTCGTAGAAGCAGCGGAGCATATTGAGAGTGCAGAAATGGTTTATTGGGAGTTAAGGGCGAGAAATTTAGAGCATCTGTATCCCATCACGGAAGGAAAGCAGCCGCATTTGGCGAAGACGAGACTCTTTTCAACGATTATCAACCTGCCAGAGGAAGAGGAGGGAGTCATCCGCTATCCGGAGGACATCCAGATCATCGATACAGTCGAAACCGAAAACACATATCGCCAGCCGATACGCTATTATTTACTGAGTTTCGTGCATATCGGGACCCGATACGCGGGCTGGGCAGGCGGCTATGCGCTTGAGGATGGAGACGATACGGCCGAACTATGGGATGGCAGCTATACTGATTTTGTTGAATGGGACTCACTCAGCATTAAAGAACATAAAGCGGCTTTTTTCAAAAAGAGAGCAGAGGAAAAGGAAGAACATGAGTCCAGTATCTACTTTGAAAGCTCGCCGTCGCTAAGTCGAGGTGCCTGGTTCTTCCTGAGCCTCGCGGTGGTTCACTGGATTAAAGAGGCGGTAACAGGATTTCCGAAAGACGGGATTCTTTTCTTAGTAGCATTAACCATTATCGGCGGTGGGATGTGTCTTTATGAACTTACCGCAAATAAGAAAAGAAAAATCAGAGTCGTTGGCCAGCAGCTTGTGATGGAAAACGGATCGAAGCAGCACACCATCGGCTTGCATGAAATCAAAAAAGTAGAACATAACAAAAAACACGTTCTCATCTACAACAAGAAAAACGAAGTCGCGTTTTCATTCCCACTCCGCTGGGTCCGCTACGAACTCTTTCACATGCACATGCTGGAGCACACCGACCATCTAAAAGACCGACCGCATATTCAAGCATAAAAAAAACACGCCAAAGGCCGCAGAATTGCGGCCTTTGACGTGTTTATGAGTGCTGTGGTCAATAGTAAATGCTCCATGGTGCCTGACACCGAAAACACTGTTGCCACTGGGGTTAGTGGGTAAATGGTGCCTGACACCATAAACACTATTGCCACTATCTATTTCAGATGATCATTCAAAACATTCTCCTCAAGAACAGAGAACTTATCCCCGTATACCTTCTCGATATGATGCTCTCCCCATGTACAAAGCGAATTCAGAATTCCCTCCAGACTCCGGCCGTACTCACTTAACTCATACTCAACCTTCGGGGGAATCTGATTATAAATAATCCGATTAATCACACCATCGTCCTCCAGCTCCCGCAATTGCTGCGTCAACATCTTCTGCGTAATATTCGGCATCAGCCGCTTCAATTCACTCGTCCGCTTTTTCCCATGCGTCAAATGGCAGAGAATCACACACTTCCACTTCCCGCCGATTACCTCAAGCGTCGCCTCAACCGATATATTATATTTTTTCTTCTCCATCTATATCTTCCTCCTCATTTCACAAACTGACAGACAGGTAGATAGGTACTAAAAAGTACCTATAGCACTACTAGGTACCTATATCACTTTAAAGTGCGTACTTCCGATAATTCTGTATATCCTCCATAATAACATTTGCCGGATGAAAATAATCATACCTTTTTAAATAAACCTACACAAATGAGGAGGAAAATTTATGTCTTTAAATAAACAGCAAAGCACATTCGCACTACTGGCCTTAGCCATCAGCGCCTTCGCAATCGGAACCACTGAATTTATCAGCGTCGGCCTGCTTCCGCTCATCGCCCAAGACTTGCATATACCCGTCACTACTGCTGGACTGACCGTCTCCCTATACGCCCTCGGGGTAATGGTTGGAGCGCCAGTGCTGACATCAATGACATCGCGCATGTCAGGGAAAACCCTATTACTATGGATCATGATTGTCTTCATCATCGGTAACGGAATCGCCGCAAGCGCAACAACAATCAGCGTCCTGCTCGCAGCGCGTGTGATTTCCGCATTAGCACATGGTGTTTTCATGTCAATCGGCTCCACCATCGCTGCCGATCTCGTCCCGGCCAACCGCCGCGCGAGCGCTATCTCAATCATGTTCTCCGGCCTTACCGTGGCCACCGTCACCGGCGTACCATTTGGAACATTCATCGGTCAACAATATGGCTGGAGGCTTGCCTTCATCCTCATCGTCATCGTTGGAATCATCGGCTTCATCGCCAACTGGATTCTCATACCTTCTTTATTGAAAAAAGGGAACCAGACCAGCGTTCGAGATCAATTCAAGCTTCTGACCAATGGCCGGCTCGTACTTTTATTCATCATCACGGCCCTAGGGTATGGCGGCACATTTGTTGTCTTTACTTATTTGTCACCATTACTACAGGAGATAACCGGATTTAACGAGAGTTCGATTGCAATTATCTTACTTGTGTACGGATTGGCGATCGCCGTTGGAAATATGGTCGGCGGCAAGCTGTCGAACCGCAACCCGATAAAATCCCTATTCTATATGTTTATCGTTCAAGCTGTTGTTCTGCTTGTCCTAATGTTCACCGCGCCGTTCAAAATCGCGGGCTTAATCACTATTATTTTTATGGGACTGCTTGCCTTTATGAACGTTCCAGGTCTGCAAGTATACGTGGTTATCCTTGCTGAACGATACGTCCCAAGTGCCGTCGATGTTGCATCCGCCATCAACATCGCCGCCTTCAACGCAGGAATCGCCATCGGCTCCTACCTAGGAGGCGCCATCACTGATTCAATCGGACTCATTCACACCACCTGGATCGGTGCATTAATGGTCCTAGTCGCGGCCATCCTAACAGGGGTGAGCCGAGCGCTCGAAAAGAAAGACCAGGAATCAATGAAATCAATGAAATCAATGAAATCAATGGAGTCAATGGAATCAATGGTGTCAGGCACCACAAAAACACAACTGTCCCCTTGAGGAGGACAGTTGCGCAACTAAACTAAAAACAATTGGAGGATAAAAAAATGTTAAACAATTTACAAAGTACTACAACTTTAAATAACGGAGTAAAAATGCCATGGTTTGGTCTGGGTGTCTTTAAGGTAGAGGAAGGACCGGAGTTGGTGAACGCGGTGAAAATGGCAATCAAACATGGTTACCGGAGCATTGACACGGCGGCCATTTATGAAAACGAAGAGGGAGTAGGACAAGGGATTAAGGAATCAGGCATCGCTAGAGAAGATTTATTCGTCACATCAAAGGTTTGGAATGCCGACCTTGGCTACGAATCAACCTTGGCAGCGTACCAAACAAGTTTAGATAAGCTAGGTTTAGAATACTTAGACCTCTACCTTATCCACTGGCCGGTAGCTGGGAAATACAAGGAGGCGTGGAGAGCGTTAGAGACTCTTTACAAAGAAGGACGGGTGAGAGCCATCGGAGTCAGCAATTTCCAAGTCCACCACCTGGAAGACCTTTTGAAGGATGCAGAGATCAAGCCTATGGTGAACCAAGTCGAATATCACCCGCGCTTAACTCAAAATGAAGTCCAAGCATTCTGCCGCGAGAACGGAATCCAGATGGAAGCTTGGTCACCATTAATGCAAGGTCAATTATTGGACAATGAAGTATTAGTGGATATTGCTGCTAAATACAATAAATCAGTTGCCCAAATCATCTTGCGTTGGGACTTGCAGAACGGCGTCGTCACCATTCCGAAATCAACAAAAGAACACCGGATCATCGAAAACTCACAAGTATTCGACTTTGAACTAACACAAGAGGACATGCAGCAGATTAACGAGCTAAACCAAAACCACCGCGTCGGCCCAGACCCCGATAACTTTGATTTCTAATCATAGAGAACTATTGCCATTCGGCCAATTTTCATTCGAAAATTGGTCGTTTTTTTCTCTCATTTACCGTTCAAGGGGAAAATCGTCTCTTGCGATAAAAGGAGCCCTGCTACATTTCCCGTTCAAGAGAAAAATCGTCTCTTAAGGTAAAAGGAGCCCTGCTACATTAACCGAAACCTGGTGTCAGGCACCGCGCATGGACACATTTTCGGTTATTTTTCCCAATGATTTGTTATAATTATTAAAAAATTGAAAGTAAGGGGTGGAGAAGGTTGTCCAGTAGAGTAAAGAAAGATAATTGGAATGCTGGTTTATATGATCAGGAGCATGGATTTGTTTCGCATTTTGGCGGGGCGCTGCTCCAATGGCTTGAACCAAAGCCTGGTGAAAAAATTCTTGATCTTGGTTGTGGAACAGGGGATCTGGCCAACCAAATGAATCAACAGGGAGCAGCCATAATTGGGATTGATAAATCCGAAAACATGGTCCAGCAGGCACAACATAAGTATCCTGGACTTACCTTTAGGGTGCAGGACGTTGTAGCCCTGAATTACAGGAACGAATTCGATGCCGTTTTTTCTAATGCCACATTGCATTGGGTGAAAACTCCGAAACAAGCCCTGCAATCCATTTATCAAGCCTTAAAACCGGGTGGCAGATTTATCGCAGAATTCGGTGGGAAAGGCAACGTCCAAAAAATCACCGACGAACTAATTCAACAATTAGGAACGAGCTATCAATCTGAGCAATTTCCATGGTATTACCCCAGTATCGGTGAATACACATCTCTGATGGAGCAAGTTGGATTTCGAGTCACTCATGCCCAACACTTTGATCGTCCAACACCACTAAACGGAGAAAACGGGTTGCGGAACTGGATTGAGATGTTTGCCACGAGTATGTTGGAAGGCCTCACATCCGAAGCCAAAGAGCGTATCATCACAGAATCCACCCAAAATTTAAGAGAAGTTTTATACCATAACGGTGCATGGATCGCGGATTATAAGCGGATTCGGGTAGTAGGGATAAAAGAGTAATCGTGAGGGGGCCAGCAAAAGGTCCTTTTTACTTTGAGCTCCATAGATATTCATGATATTTATGGTGCAAAATAACCTTCGGAAATGGATATTTATGTTAAAATGAAATTAGCAAAGGAGGTTAGAAAAGATGACTCTACTAAAAAATAAATGGCTCTGGTTCAGCTTCATTCTCACCTTAGTCGTATGTTCCAACTTCCTGATTTACCGTCTTGAAAGTTTAGGACCACCCCCAACAGGAATGGCCTTAGGTTCCTTATTTGACTTCATCATCACCATACCATTACTCGTGTACTTCTTCATCATCAGAAAACGATACTCCCTAAAATATATACTCCCCGTGATGATTGCCGGATACGGCGTCGCGGTCCTAGTAATTCCGCACCAACTCCTGTCGGCGTATTCCTTTGTAAAATATATTTTATTGGCCGGTGAGGCTGCTTTTTTCCTGCTCGAGCTATACGTCGTCATTCAATTGCTGGCAAGAATCCCTGCGATCGTCCAAAGTTACCGTAAGTCTGAGAGCGAAATTCCTACTTTCTCTTATCGAATGAAACAAGCATGGGATCAGCACCTCAAGCCGTCCAGGGCACAAGAAATTTTTTTCTCTGACGTGAAGATGTATTATTACAGTCTAGTTTCTTGGCATAGAAAACCAGCCACACTTGATGAACGTATGTACACCTGCCATAAAAAATCCGGCACAATTACGTTATGCGTCATGCTGATCCATGCACTAGTCTTGGAATCTGTCGGTTTTCATTTTCTCCTTCATTCGTGGAGTCCTTTGGTTGCCATCATCGCGCTCGTATTAAATGTGTATACCTTGTTATTCTTTCTAGCAGAAATCCAAGCAATTCGGCATTGCACAATCATGATCACGGACCGGCATCTGTATCTGCAGGTTGGTATCATGAAACAGTTAATCGTGCCGCTAGAGGAAATTAAAGAAATTCACCCGTATGATGGACCTGAAACAATAACAAAAGAGGAGTCAAAACATATTTTCGACGCGGTCCTAATAGATTTTTTCAAGGAAAAACCCCAGTTTGAAGTGGAGTTTTATCATCCAATCGAAGCAAGCTTCATTTATGGCTTTAAGAAAAAAGTAACCAAGGCACATCTCCGTCTCGATGAACCACAGAAATTCTATCAAGCACTCACGAATAAAATCCAAATGTGATTGGGTTTACTAGTCTCTTAATTTTTATAGGATAGGTGATAACTGGTGAATCAAAGGAAGAGTATCGTTAAAAGAGCTTTAATAAAGTCAATTATTTCAACAATTTTTCTCCTATTATGCACAATAGTGGTTTATTCTTTTGTAAAATCTCCTGCACCGAACCTCTTATTTTTTGGTCTTGGAGCTTTTTCTTGCTTCTTTTTAGTAGATTTATTATTTTTTAAGATTCAGCGAAATAGTTAAATGTGGAATTTCAACTTTCGCACCTGAAATTCGGAAAAATAAAACGAAGCCCTCTATTTGGAAGAGGGCTTCGCTGCCGTTTAAGCTGGATTAATGAACACGAATGATTTCATAAATATTCTCATCATGGTGAACCCTGGTATGCTTCGACTCAAGTCGTTCAAATTCCTCAACTTCATCAAATGACTCGCCAAACCACCAGTTTTTGAGCTCAAATAAAAAGTCCGTAAGCATCATTTTTTCCTCCCTAGATTGGGTTATTGGATTCTTATGTCTCTATTATACTTGTGAATCTATTCACATAAAAGCGGTTACAAAATACACGGAATAGCAAAATTATATAGAAAAATGAGAGAGTTTAGGTAAATATCTTACCACCGTTTCAAGCATAAACACCAACAAAAAAAGGACAAAACCATTGCGGCCTTATCCTCTTTATAACATAGTAGTGGTGCCTGACACCAAAATCATTATTGTCACTATCCTCAACAAACAAATGGTGCCTGACACCATCAAGTTGTCCTCCCAGCATGGACAAAAGGGTGGAATGTCCACGAACGGTGCCTGACACTACCACTAACATCACCCCAGATACACCAAGTCCTTAAGTTCATCGGTCGATAATTCGGTGATCCAGTTTTCGCTTTGGATGATCTGGTCATTCAGGAATTGCTTTTTCTCGAGCATTGCGTCGATCTTTTCCTCAAGTGTTCCGGTACAAATCATCTTATGCACGTGGACGAAACGCGATTGCCCGATCCGGTAGGCGCGGTCTGTGGCTTGATTTTCAACGGCTGGATTCCACCAGCGATCATAGTGGATGACATGATTGGCTGCCGTCAAATTCAGACCGGTTCCACCGGCCTTCAGTGACAGCAAGAAAACAGGGAACTCTTGGTTTTGGAACCGCTCAATCATCTCGTCGCGCTTCGCCTTCGCAACACTACCGTTCAAAAATGGCACCTCGATGCCAAACTTCTTCTTTAGCGCGCTTCGAATCATTTCACCCATTTCGATATACTGGGTGAAAATCAAACAGCTCTCTCCCTGTTCTAAAACCGCGTCAATCAGTTCGACAAGCTTCTCCAACTTATTCGAACGCTCAAGCAGTTCGCGCCCGGCCGCCTTTTCCTTCAGATAGAGGGCAGGGTGGTTGCACAACTGCTTCAACCGGCTTAACATTTGTAAAATTAACCCCTTACGCTCAAAACCAGATAGTTTCTCAATTTCTGCAAACGTATCATGGATCAGCTGCTCGTATAGCGACGCCTGTTCAGCCGTAAGCGGACAATATTCCTTTTGCTCCAGCTTGTCAGGGAGATTCAACGCAACTTCCTCATCCTTTTTCGTGCGGCGCAATAAGAATGGCCGAATCAACGATTGCAGCTGCTGCACTTTTTCCTTCTTCTCATCTTTTTCAATCGGAATCACGAACTTTTTCTGAAACTGCCCCAAACTGCCAAGGTAGCCATGATTGGTAAAATCGAAAATCGACCATAGTTCGGATAAACGGTTTTCCATTGGCGTCCCTGTCAATGCAATGTGGTGGCGTCCGCGCAGCTTGCGGACCGCCTTTGACTGCTTAGTCTGGGCATTCTTAATATTCTGTGCCTCATCGATGGCAATCGAACTCCAAATCAGCGATTCAAACTCCGCCAAATCGATATGACTAAGTCCATATGAAGTCAAAACAATATCGGCATCTTTCGCTTTCTCGACAAAAGCTTCCTCCTTCAGACGATTCGACCCGTAATGCAGATACACCTTCATCTCCGGCGCAAACCGCTCAATCTCCTTTTGCCAGTTTCCAAGCACAGAAGTCGGGCAAATAATCAGCGCGGCTTTGGTCGGAACCTTCACCGCTACAGGCGCGGCAGTGGTATCTTCCTCTTTTTTGCGGCGCTTTTTCACCTCTTTTTGGGTGTCAGGCACCAACGTCAACTCATCCCCGACTACTTCTTTCACCTTCAATAAATAGGAGAGGAGCTGGACGGTTTTCCCGAGTCCCATGTCATCCGCAAGGGTGGCACCAAATCCGTACTGGCGCAGGAACCAGAGCCAACTCATACCGAGCTGCTGGTATGGACGGAGTTCACCCTGCAAACCAGACGGCACATCCTCGAGTGGAATTTCGTTCACTTCCGACAGCTGCTTGACCATCTGCTTCCATTGGCGGTTCAACTCAATTTGAATTTTGGCAAAGGCCTTTGGATTCTCGAGCTCATCTTCGGCTGCTTCTGACTCCATCAATTCCTGTTCAAGCAAATCGCGGACATGCAAGCCTTCCTTTTCAGCACGTTTCATCATATCCTGAATTTGTCGAATAAACTGCGGATCCAGCTTCACCCAGCGCCCTCGAATAAAGACAAGCCGTCTTTTTTCCTCGACAAGTTGCCCAAATTCATCTTCGGACAAGTCGACACCATTCATCGAAAAGCGCCAGTTAAAATCAAGCATGGCTTGAAGTCCGACAAAGGATGGCCGGTGGCTCGAGGTACCTTTCAGCGATGCTTTCACCTTCAAGTTAGCATTTTTCATCGCCTGCCACCAAGAAGGGAGGAGGATCTCGACATCCAATGCCACCAGCGTCTCACTCGCCTCCGTCAAAAACATCCACGCCTCTTCATCGCTCAGATGCGTTTTGAAAAAGCCGTCTTCGCCTAACCATGGAATCAAGCGGATCCAGCGTTCCCGCTCACGGTCGACTTTTTCCAAAAATGGCCGCCACTTCGCTGGGATCTTCGCGGAACCCTCAACATCATAAACATCATCAACATTTTTCTTTCCTCGTAAAAATAAATCCAGGCTCCATGCGCCTTCACCATCCAGCGGCTCATCCAGGCGGAGCCCAATGGTAAACGGCGTGTCGCTTTCCTTAATCCCGACCCATTCCAGCCAGCTTTCTTCATCAAAATAACGAGCGAGTTCACTCCCGGAGATATTTTGCTTGCGAAGTAAGTCGAGCTTTGGTCCAAATAGCTCCTTCATCGCGGCATTCCGCGTCAAGTAGCCATCAAGAGCATCATTGTACAAATCGGAAATGTAGTTTTTCGTTGTTCCAAGAGGAGAACCGGCCGTCCCTAGGTTGAGGTCGGTCGATTCATCAGCAATACCGGGTTCTTCAATCATTTGCTCCCAAAACGATGAGTCGAACTCGTCCTTGACGCGCTCAGGAAGTTTCCAGCGGAAATCGCCATGCTCCCAAACCGAAAAGTCTGGCAGCCAATCTTTTTCGAGAATCCCCTCATAAAGCTCAAGGCTGGCTGCAAGACAAATCTCAGATTGTTCATTCCAATCCCATTCGATAAATCGATTAAATGACTCCTTGGCAAAAAGCGAGACCAAATGCCAACTGCTCACAACAACACCTTCGACACCGTTCACAGTCTCGGTTTCAAGGAGCGTACCAAAGAAGCTTTCCTCATGACTGCTGAAAACGAGATTCTTCCACCTAAATGGGCTCATCACACGACCTTGTTCATCTTCAGCAGTAAGAAGAAAACGCCCTTCCCCGATTTTAGTTGTCAGCAATTTCATAAACCTTGTTTTAAGCATCGATACAAAACTCCTTTTAGTGGGGGGGAGAACATCATAGGCTATTTTACTAGCTGTTGGTTTCCAAATAATGTCTAATTGTACAAAACCCCTTAAAAATCGTACAAAACATATAAAAAATTGCACAAAAGCCCCTAAATTTCGTACAAAACCATAATAAAATTGCACTAAATCCAACGGAAACTGCACAAAACAAAAATAATATATAAAGCAATATCCATATACCTAAATAAAATCCATAAAAACCAGAAAACGTCCGTGACATATGGACAAAATTACGAGAAATGTCCACGGGCGGTGCCTGGCACCCACAATGAAATCCACAATGACACCAACAGTGACACCAATAATGTCACAAAGGGGGCACCAATAATTTTCACGGAAAAATCCATATTCCTTTATTATACCCAAAAATGTATGGTTAGAGGAGGGCGATGCCTGAATTATCTTGCAAGCGGGATGTTCAGGATTAAAATAGATCACTTTAAGGTGATACCGAAGCATAGCTCTAGTAAATAAAAACAAAATAAAAGCCCGCAGCACATTGGCGGCGAACTTCATATATACATCAAGGCATGGCGATACGTCACTAATCCAGCACCTGTTGCGATACTAGCCCCTGAATCCTAACCCATGTTCCTTCAAAGCAGCTCTAAGCTTAGG
Organism: Neobacillus sp. MER 74; assembly: GCF_023714155.1. NCBI lineage: Bacteria > Bacillati > Bacillota > Bacilli > Caryophanales > Bacillaceae > Neobacillus > Neobacillus sp. MER 74. The sequence continues at coordinate 53,728 of NZ_JAMAUV010000006.1, read as the reverse complement.
CAAAGAAGCCGACCCCATACCGTGAAATTGCAAAATCTCTTTTTCGGTATACGTTGATAGTTGCTGCAAAGTAGTAATCCCATTGTTTTCTAATGCCCGCCTTGCAGGTGCGGAGAGTACGGAAAGAAATCCATCTGCAGGTTTGCGTTCATTCTCACATGTGGGACAGGTCGGACAGTCACTGCTTTTATAAAATTTGTGTCCTTGATCGCAAGTCCTTAAACTTTTTTCGGAAGTGGCCATTGTAAAATGTCTCCTTTTTCATGAGATATCGGTTGGTTTTTCAAATCATGCGAACCCACAGGACTGAGGAAAACGCCAAAAACAAAAGGTGCCAGCAGGAATCGGCACCTTCTTTCCGCTACCCCTCAATCAACTTGCTCCGCTTACACTCCTCGTGAAACGCCCGCAGCCGTTTCGTCCGCTCCAGTAACGTTTCCAAGAAATACTCCCAATCATCGACCCGCTTCAATTTCTTATAAAGCGTCCGTAGTTTCTTCAAGTGCCGCACGGCCAAGCGGTAACTGGCCCGGTTCTTCTGATCGATTTCCTTCTGCGCCGTCTGATGCAGCATCCCGAGCAGCACCTCGGGCCGCTCCTTCTCAATCAACTTCAACCGGTCCTTCGGCAACTCATAATAATCCAAACCAATAAACGCCTGCAGCTCGCCCCAGCGGTCATACTGCTTCCGCTCAAACAACACATGCTCATAATCGCCAAAACTATAGGGAAGCATCGCCAGCAGTGCCCGTTCATATAAATCCACCCTGTCACTCTCCGCACAATATGGCGCCACCGCCCGCAGCGCACTCCTCACAAACGTCGCGCAACTATGATAACCGCCAAGCCATTCCAAATATCCCTTCACTTTTTGCAAAAATAACTCAACCACCGCGCCGACCCGTTTCCACGCCTTCTGCCCCGATAAATACTCAATCCAATACACCAGATAGGGCGCAATCTCGGCATCACTAAATGGCCGGACCAACTTCAGGGCCGCCTCATCATCCCCCAGCAAGAAATTCAAATGAATCCCCGCCAGCATCATTGGCGCTGGACTCTCCCAATCCTGCAGCTCCTTCAGCCGTGCCTGAATCTTCACCAACTCTTCTTCACGCCACGCCTTCTTTTTGAAAAAATGAATCCACAACAGCCGGTACAAGAAAATCCGCTCATACTCCAACCCCTGTGTACAGGTCAGCAGTTCAAACGTGTCCGCCCGCAATTTGTCCACAAACTCATCAAAATCAAATGGCAGCGACTGCGTGCCAATCTTAATCGATAGCTCCTCGGCATCGTCCATCAAATTATGGAACAAATGCAAATAAGCCCGCTTCACCGTATCATCATCATGATCCAGCTGATCACTCAGCCGAGCCAACTTCCGAAATGACACGACAATCCCGACCAACTCATACAGCAAGCGCCATTCCTGCTCCACTGGGGCACTCGCATGAATCCGGCGCTCATAAATCCCAAACAACTCCGGAATCACATACGGACTCGTGTACTTCTTCGTTGCCAGCAGCGTATCAAAACTGACCTCAAACGAATGAACCCAGCGCCCATAATCTGGCTTTGACGACCCATTCGCTTTAATCAAATCCTTCGCCGTCTGCAAACCCCAGTCAGAAAAGGACTTCGACTCCTGCATCGGCTCGCGCCACTCGGCTACCCAATCAGTCACACTACCAACCCTGGCATACGCACCAAAAAACACCGCCATCTGATGCCGGCAAAAGCCCTCCGCTGGACACGTACACTCACTCTGTGACAAATACTCAAAATTCAACTTCACATAACACGGCGTCACATCCTGAACCATCGCCGTAATCTGCTTCTCCCATATCTGTACCTGCTTCACCAGCCCTTGCCGGTACAACATCAAACCCTTCTGAACCAGCCGGGCATCCTCCGTCACTGTTGGGTGCAGCAATTCCCGCACCTGATCCCCAAAAAGCTCAATCTTCTCACTTGCAGGCGTCGACTCCAAAGCCACAACCCCCTTTACCAAATCCAGTCAATTATAAATAAAAAACCATATTCCACTATTATACCCAAAAAATCGGTGTCAGGCACCATGTGAAAATTTCACATGGTGCCTGACACCAAATGGACATCCAAAAAGAATCATCACCAAAAAAAGAGCCACCCCTCACAATCACGGGGTTGGCTCGGTCTTTGCCACTTCAGTTTTGGATAAACTAGAAAAATATTCAAATAAGTGCGTTATATAGCTGTTAAGTTCGAAACCATCCTCATTGGCAAACTCTGATAATAGTAATTTATTCTCCTTCATCCTCGTTCCCCCTTCGATTTTGAATCTATCATCATTATGGCCAAACTATCATTCTCTTATACCTGGAAAAAATATGGGTTAGCATTGAAATTAATAGTGTTCTACAATGGAGGGAAGGAGTGGTTACATTGAAAGACATCATACTCATGCTTACAGAGCTATTAAATAATATTCATGATTTTATTCAATTATATACAAATGATTATTTAAATCTTGGGTTAAATGATAAAGACTTACACTTTTGGATCATGGGGATCATCGGCATTTTTGTATTTGGGGTTGTCCTTATTTTTTCAAAAATTGTCTCTAAAATGCGGTTTGGGATTACGATTCTATCATTCCTCTATACGTTTACATTTATGGTCGTTTTAGTTTTTGCGATCGAAATACAACAAGCGATCACCAATAGAGGAAACATGGAATTCCAAGATGCGATTGTGGGATTATGGGGATACGTTGTATTTTTCATCGCTTTCGCAGCCATTGCGTGGGTATTCCTGCTGGCGAAGAGATTTTTAAATAAACTTTTTAAAAAATGATTCAGTTTACCTCTAAAAACCCAGGCTCAGAACACCTGGATTTTTAGAGACTCCCACTAATAATATGGATACCCATAATAAGGGTAACCATAACCAAAGGAATACGGACTGCCATACCATCCCCCTATGAAAAAGGGGCTTCCATAGTGGAAAGGATGGTAACCAAAAAGATGAGGCCGTAAAAATATTCGTCTGACATCATTTGCTTGAAATAACAATGGATTCATTCATAACCATTTCCTTTTTACAATATAGTTTAAGGCTAGGGAATGTACTCCTCTTCTTCCGCTTTCCTTATTTCCTCAAGAATGATTTGTGTACCTGCATTTGCTTCCAAAGTAACCCCTAAAGATTGCAGCCAATCCCCGAAATTGGTGACTCGCTGCGCTTCCAACGTGAGCGATTTTTCTTCATCCGTATACAGCTGTTTAGTTGTACCCACACCTTCAAAGAATTGTCCTGCGGTTTGAATCCATGCTCCCAGTAAAATCTGTCTTTCATTGGCATTCTCTCTGACTTCCTCACTAACCAACATGATCTTAGATAAATAAAATGCCTCCATGATTTGACCAATAAATTGAATCCAGACGGCAATGGAAACTTGTTTCTCAAGTTGTGCAATCACTTCTTCATTATCAGATTGACTATTTTCCTTGGCCTTGGCTGCCTTTGCCTTTTCTGATTGAGCATTCAATGTATTTCACTCCATTCACTATATCCTTATGCAAATAACTGGGGGAATGCCCTTAAAAAATTCATCAATTTTGCTTGCAAGCATGCAAAAAGCAGTGTGGAAAATACACACTGCCTCAGCTCAGCGGAGCACAATAAATGGCCGCATCATTTCATAATCCTCATGTTCCAGCATATGACAATGCCAGACATATAACCCGGTAAAAGGACCAAACTTCATCATTATCCGCGTGACCTGATTCGGGTCCGCACGAACCGTATCCTTCCAGCCGCGTTCATGGGGTTCGGGCGGTTTCGCTGGTCCAGTGTAATGGATTATTTTCTCCTTGTTATACCTGTCAACATCAAACCCCCGCCGATCTAAGACCTGAAACTCAACTAAGTGAAGATGGATCGGGTGAGAATCCTGAGTTAAGTTAATCAGGTACCATACTTCGGTGGAGCCCAGCTTCGGATTTTCAGAAATCGGGTCATCCCATGTCTTGTTATCCAATAACATCAATGGACGACCGTACTGGTCCATATTGTCATTTAAAGTTAAGTATCGTGACTTGGAAGCGGACTGTTCATTCATCAACCGATAAGGCATCAGATAAGCCGGAATCACACTCGTATCCACACTAGACAAGGGGAGGGTAACTCGAAACTGCATCACGCTCCCCGTTTGCTCATTGACTGGATGTCCGCTTGGAAAGGCGGCAGGCGCGTCGTTAGTCATGATAATCTTCCTACCCTCCAGATTGGTGAAATCAATGATCACCTCGACCCGTTCGGCAGGGGCTAAGAGGATTTCGTTGACCCCCATCGGCTGCTCCATCAAACCTCGCTCGGCCGCAATCAAATACATGCGCTGGCCCGAATCCAGCTTCAATCGATAGAAGCGGCTGTTAGAGCCGTTGAGAAGCCGAAAGCGATATTTACGGGGCTCTACGTTTAAAAAAGGAGATACTTTGCCATTCACCAAAAGGGTATCGCCAAAAAATTCAGGAACGATCGATGTTTCTACTCCCGGGACGGGTTTTTTCGGCTGCTTTGGATAAAAAAGCGAACCATCGTGATGGAAAGTCTTGTCTTGAATCAGCAGCGGCACGTCAAATTTGCCGCTTGGTAAATTCAATGACCGCTCCCGCTGGCTCCTGACTAAGTAAAATCCGGCCAATCCGGCATAAACATTAAGCCTCGTAATCCCCAGGGTATGGTCATGATACCAAAGCGTACAGGCATGATCGCAATTCGTATAGTGATAGACTTGCTTTTTAAAATAGGGCCCCACTTTTTCGAATCCCTTAGTAAACCAAGCCTCCGGGTAGCCATCGCTTTCCCATTCCACGCAAGCTCCGTGAACATGGACGACCGTGCGGACATCCGGCACATCCTTATGGGCGCCGTGAACCGTGTAGTCGATCGGCAGGAGATGCTTATCTGGGAGATCGTTGATCCATTTGATATACACATTTTCGCCGCTTTCCACCTCAATCGTCGGACCTGGATAGCTGCCCTCATAGCCCCAAACGGTTGTATCATTCAATTCACGATGGAGTGATTGCTTAAATTCCGTCATCTTCACTTCATAATACGTATAGTTCGGCCCTTTCCATCGGGGTCTTAAAATCGGAGGAATTGGGAGTTCGTCGATAAATTTAGAGAGATTTTTCAAAAGATACACTCCCTTCACTTAATCAGGTTGTCATCACAGTAATTTATGACGCAGATTTTGAGAATATATCAAAATTGGCAGAAATGGCCTAATCCAAAAGGGAAAAAGCATATCATGATCAGTTTGTATGACACGAGTGTGTCACATGTGGTACTCCGCACATATACTAGGTTTGAAATTGGGTTAGATATATGACACATATAGGCATCATCACAATATTGTTCAAAGGGGTAGGGAAAATGGAGCACAAATGGATTTTAGCGATCGATGCAGGCGCCTACGAGGTGAAAGGAAGAACGAGGGACCAGGTGTTTAAGTTTAGGTCAACAGTTGGCCCTTACCGCCATCTCCATTTGGTGAATGGGGAAGCCAACCAAATGGAAGCCGGGGACTACATCGTCGAGTATGAAGACGAGAAGTTGTTCTTGGGGAATATTGCTTGGCGGGAATGCCATGCCATAAGAGAGCCGAGAGATATTTCGAAAGCGCATGAAGAAACAAAGATCAGAGTGCTGGTGGCCGTTCATCAATATGGAAGAATAAGAGGGAATTGTATCGTGATTGGGCAGCCAATCCGCGGAATGGTGGATAAGGACAGGGAAATGATGGAGAAAATGCTGAAAGGGACACACACGATCACGGTGAATAATGTAAGGAAAACATTTTTCATCGACGATGTGAAGGTCGCACCTGAAGGGTCGGGGGCATACTTCAGCATGGAGGATCGGCCGGATGACATTGCGAACATTATCGACGCTGGAAGTAGTACCTTTAACTATTTAAGAGTGGAAGATGGTTATTTTATTGACAGAAAAAGCGGGACCCTTGCTTTCGGGGCTGAAACACATATGGACATAACAGAAAAGCAAATGGCAGAGGCGATCTTGGCGGAGATTCGAGGCAAATGGGACTTGTTCGACCCGACCTATCTTTGCGGAGGAATTGCTGAATATCTTTACCCGTATATTAAAAGGCATTTTAAAAATATCGAGCTAATCAAACCCGTCCTCTACCGAGCGAACGGGACCAAAGTATACAGTCCGCAATATGCCAACGCTTTCGGATATTATTCTATGGGGAAAGTGGTCTTTGCCGATGAATGAACTGAATCGCAAGGTCAAGTCAGTCCCTTTCAACCTGGATGATCCCTATGAAAGAGAGCTTCTCGAGCATTGTAACCAGTATATTCAGTTTGCCACATATATCAAACGTCTGATCCAACGGGATATGGAACAAGGTGTTGGTATCATTCGTAAAGAACATGAAAAGGGTATGAAACAGGAAAAGCCAATCGACAAATCGAAGTTGAAAAGTTTCGGTCTATGATCCCCCCCCATAAGGGGTCTTTTTTTTGGGAATCTAAGCATTCTTCATAATGATGGTTTCCAACGTATTTGCCACCGCTTTACAGCTGTTAGCGATTTCTTCTAGACCTTCATAGATTTGTTTGTGTTTAATAATTCGGATCGGGTCCTTCTGGGTGGTAAATAAATGCCTAATGGCATCACGCAGAATGTGGTCGCAATCAGACTCCATTTCTGTAATTTTGATGGTGTGTTCTCTTAAATCCAGCATTTTCTTTGCTGATAGGAGTTCAATAGCTGCATCAATTTCGGTTACACAATTTTTGATCTCATCCACAAATCTAAGCATATATTCGTCTATTTCTATTATAGAGTACATTTCAAATAGAGCCGCTGTATGGTATAAACCGTCCAATATATCATCCATGCTGATGGAAAGAGCTAAAATATCCTCGCGTTCAATAGGAGTGATAAAGGCATTATTTAGTTCACCAATGAGATCATGTACCATGGTATCCCCATAAGTCTCAAATTCTTTCATCTTCTCAGAAAAAATGACAAGATCACTAACATTTTTTAAGTTATAATCCGCAAAGTAGTTCGCACTTGCTTTTAAATTTAAAGACATACGAAGTAAATAGTTAAAGAACTTGTCTTTTCTTTTTGCCCTTGCCATCCATTTACCACCCCAAATTGTCCGATTATTGGTTATAAAACCCTTTAACCAAGTACTTTCAAGCAATTACTATATTAAATGCAGCAATTGGACAAGGCGTTCCGGCTTATGTTCTTTATTTATTCGACAAAAAAAGCGACAAACTTTAGTTTCCTATAACTAAAGGGGAATGATCATCAATTCTGAATTTTTAGATGGCGGCATATGTATAGATTAAAAAGACAGGACAAGGTGATGGATATTTTTCAGAGATTAATGGCTACTATTATTGGCAGCTTGCTGTTAGGAATTGGGGTAAATGGGTTTTTGGTGCCTAACCATTTAATTGACGGGGGAATCCTTGGAATTGCATTAATCCTTCATTACTTTTTTGATTTTCAGGCAGGGATTACAATGGTTGCTTTGAGTCTCCCCATCTGTATATACGCTTCAATGAATAAAAGGGGGTATTTCTTTAGTAGTTTACAAGGATTGTTAGTTTCTTCTTTGTTCATTGATTTGCTTGCTCCACTTCGATTCCAAATTTACCTTTCCCACCTTTTAAGTGCACTAATAGGAGGTGTCATCATTGGAACGGGTGTTGGTTTAATGCTCCGATATCAGACAAGTACTGGAGGGACCGACTTACTCGCTAAAATTATTTCTCGAACTTATTCTGTTAATATAGCTTTTGTCATTATCGCCATTGATGGTCTCATTGTTTTGGCAAGTTTGGTTTTACTATCATTAGACTCCGTTCTTTATTCATGTGTAGCTATTACCACTGTTGGTCTAACAACTTCCTTGATTGGAGGAAAGTAATCATAATTAATCATGTTGTTTTTTTACATATGGGTATATGTCTAAACCCTGGACAATCATGGAACATAGGATGAATTTGTAGTCATGAAAAGCCAGCATAGAAAAAAAGATGTGAGGGGTAAGTGCCGAAATGGAAGATCGAAAACAATACCGTGATGAATTGTTGGAATGGTGTAATAGCTTTAATTCTTATTGGAATAGTGTGAAACCGCATGTTTCAGACTGCTTGGACACGGATCGTGTAGAGGAGTGGGAAGGGGCTTGCCGCCAATTACGAGAGAAATTACAGGAAGATGAAACCGTGGAATTCGAGGACTATCTGACAGCAAAAAGCCTTTATGAACAGTGGGAACAGCAATTCAAAGGTACGGATGCCCCTCAGGAAGTGATGGATGTGGATTCCGGGCATCGTTTGGTAGTGGAGGCGCAGCCAAAAAGCCACGACGTATTATTGGACTTGGACGGTACTCAAGAAGATCTTGAAGTTGTTTATGACCATCGCATGGAAAAAGGGGAGCAAACGGAATTCTACGGTGAACTATGGGAATCGGATGTGACTCAGGAAGAGCTTGCAGTTGGTTCAGACCACCGTTTGGTAGTGGAGGAGCAGCCACAAATCCAGGATGAATTAATGGCAACCAATGCTTCTCAAGAGATCGTTGGGATGGAAAAATCGAAAGGGATGGCGTTGGATGAACAGCTCTATTACCGTGAAGATTTGTTGGAAAGGTGTAATCACATTTACTCCAATTGGGAAAGTATGAAACCCAGTTTTTCAAAACTTTTTGAGAGCTTAGTGGAGTGGGAGGTATCATACCGCCATTTTAAAGAGAAATTAGAGGCAGATATAAAAGCGGACTTCGATGATTATCAGAAAGCTAAACATCTGCTGGAAAATGGTATGCTTTTGGGGAAGAAATAGAGAGGTAACCCCGATTCCAACCATCTGAGGGTGTGCTGAGAATACAAGTTAAGAATAGGAAAAAGGACAGATTACGCCCATCTGTCCTTTTTTCCTTCCATCAAGTATCCTGTTATATTAGCCCCAGAAAGAAGTTCCTACAATGATCAACAAGATGAAAAGCACAACGATTAAAACAAAAGTGCTGCCGCCGCCATAACCACCGCCATAGCCGCCGCCGTAACCGCCGCCGTATCCAAATCCACAACTCATAGATGTTTCACCACCTTTTACTAATAATTTGGATGTAAAAATCATCCTCAAGGTTATTATATTTATTACTGTAGAAGGTGATTGGACAAGTTACTAATCATTCAAAAAATCCGCAAATATACTATATGAAGTTGGGAATAAGGAATGATACAGGAAAACCCACTCAAACTAGGCTATAATTTTTTTATCCCATGGCTCTGTTATTTTTCATTGTTGATTTTCGAGTAGGTCCTGAGATTCAATAGGCGGAGAATTTCCGGCTAATGTATATGGAGGAGGCTTTAGAAGCCGATATAAGCGGAGAATTTCCGCTTAACTGCTCGATATAAGACAAAATCCAAAGTTTTGGATAAGATAAGCGGAAAAACTTCCCTTATTTTTAAGGAAATACGGGTATTTCCCAATTTAACCGGAATTTTTCCGTTTATTTTTCAAACACAGTGAAATCAACATTCAGTTAAAATAGGCTCCTTCTCTTATAAAATTCATTCATTGATCAGCAGGTTTATTAGAAAATGCGGCGACCTTTAAAGAAGATAGCAAAGATGACAAAGAACGGTTAATGACGAAAAACAAAAAGAAGCGTATGTATAGGACATACGCTTCACCCAGAGGTGAAAAAATGTTTAGCTTGGCAGCGGATGAGAGATTCCTGTCTCTCCCTAATAAGCTATGCAAAGTGGATAAAAGAGAACTGGACAAGCGTGTAGAAAGGGTAAAAATTTTTTCAAAATAATAAAATAAAAAAACAACACCCGTTCCCGTTGGGAAAATTTTCAACTGAGGTATTATAATGACTATATAAATAGGGATTTCAATAGAGGGGGGATTCTAGAATGCAATTTTATTTTTATCATGAGCGCTTCAAGGATGCAATCGACCAGTATCAATTAGACGAGGAACAACTTCGTTTTACTGCCGAGCCAAAGGATTGTATTAAACTATCTAACGAAGATTCCGAGCGTTCTTCCATCTTAGCCATGGAAAACAATGAACTTGTCACATTTTTCGTTTTACATAGTAATGAGGGGGTCAAACCCTATTCGGACAATGAACATGCAATTTTGTTAAGAGCTTTTTCAACCGATTTCCGTCACCAAGGCAAGGGCTTTGCGAAAAAAGTATTAACGCGGTTACCTGCATTTGTAAAAGAAAATTATCATGAAATCAATGAAATTGTCTTAGCGGTAAACGTGGGAAACGAAGCAGCACAGGCATTATATGAAAAGTGCGGGTTTATTGACGAAGGCGAACGTCGAATGGGACGAAAAGGTGAGCTGATTATCATGAGTTACTATTTATAAATTTGGGGCATGTATCCACACTTTGATACAGAACGTATCATAGCTTATTTAGAGAGAGGTAGAGAGGAGGAAAATTATTGGAGGATAATGAACGTCAGCGAAAGTCGACAAGAGACAGGGACCATTTTTCAAAGGTAATGTTTGGCGACCGCCAGCCAAGAGGCACATCTCAATCTAAATACAGCTCGAAACCTAGAACAAACCGTTACGATAATTGGTTTTTTGGGCGCGGAAAAAAGCAGGATGAGCACAAGCAGCAGGAACAGTCCTTTCATGATAAAGTGGAAAACATCATGAACAATGTGGATCTAGAATTGTTATTTGATACGTATGACACCATTGTGACAACAACCGAACAATATAAACCATTATTTAAAGAAATGAAGCCATTCTTTAGTAAATTTACTGACAAATTTAAAAAGTAGTGGCGGTACAGCAGCAAATAAAATGGTGAAATATATTGTTGCAGGATGTTAAGAATTTATTAAGAATAATAAATTATGATAAAGACATCTTTTTCAAGACCCCCTTTGATATATTACTTGATGCCCTCGAGGATTGTTTTCCAACAGTCTGGAGGGCTATTTTTTTGCAAATCTTTAATGAAGATGAAATTTCACTGGAAACGATTAAACCATAGGGTTATGTAATTATTTTAAACTTCTTTGACTAATCACTTTCTTTTTTAGAAATAATTAACATATTGAAAAAAGTTGGGGGGGATAATATGCATCTTTTCCTTGCAATCTTATTTTTACTTGCGGCTATAAGATGGGGGGATTGGAGAAATTGGAAGAGGTATTACCCTACCATCCTATTTTTTATCGGCGGCGATCTTTTGAAGAACGCTTTACTTCATGACCATCGTATGTGGGAATATCAAGAAACAGTATTTGCAGAAGAGATATTTTATGGCCATCTAGTGATCAATCTCTCCTTGTCATGGCGGTCATTTATCCCATAACTGTTTGAAATAAGGGGAGTTTATGAGTATATCCGTTATATCATCCATCACTTTACTAATTCTCATTTCTTTTTGTGTGGCACCCAAAAAAATGCACATATTTGAGATCATTTTTAATTGGCTTGTTGTATGGCTTCTCATACACCCGTTATCTTGGATTATATATGTTAATTTAATGTGGTTAAAAGTATCGACAAAATTAGTGGATTTTTGGACGTATGCTTTTGATCGATTAATTCTTATTCCGCTTCTGATAATCATCTTTTTTGAGATATCGTTGAGGTTCGAGCGAAAGACAGCAAAATTTATCACTCTAACCGTGGCGATTTTTATTTTAATGATGGATGAATACGCTCTAATCCAAATGGGAGTTCTTCTTAAATTGAATTGGAATATTTACTATTCTTTTATTGAAAAGGCCTTTATTCTTCTTGTTTCTTATTTTTTATGGACGAAATTTAGGAGAAAATTTTTTTAAGAGGAGTTTAGGGGAGCATGTTTTTATATTTACCAAAACACTTTGATGAAAATGAATGGTTCATAATCATTGCCTTGGTTTTGAGTATTTTTTTGGTGAGGTTGCCCAAAAGAATGCCAACGGAAGTTTCTTACTTAATCGTGCTATTAAGTCTGGCTATTCCTAATATAATCGACCATAGCATTGCTGCCATCTCTCCTTTTGATGCCTATCAAATCACGGATTCGGAGAAGTATGAGGTATTTGATATTCTATTAAGCGGAGTTTATATTCCATTTGGGTATCTTTGTGTGTATTTTTATGAATGGTTTAGACCGAAGAAACTGAAGATTGCACTTTATATTCTTTGCTGGGCACTCTTTGCTCTTTGTTTTGAGTTTGTCCTAGTAAAATTGAATGTCTTTACTTACCGTGGTTGGAAATTGATCTATTCGTTTCCTACCTATTTGCTGGTCATTTCTCTATTCTTAATTTATTATGAGTTCCTGCTTTCTCAGCATAAAAAAAAGATCGAATCTGAATTTAATGAGAATACCTAAATCGTAAAGCGACCGATAAAATTACCTCGAGGGTGAAAAGGGACTGGATTACAACCCAACCCCAAACAACCTCAATTCCTCCGCATCATGCGGCAGCTGAATCATCCCTTCAAACTTCATTCCAATCTTCTCAAGAACCCGCGCGGACCCGACATTGTCCTCAGAAGTGATGGCTACAACCCGCTTCAGACCGAGTCCATCTCTTGCATACCCAAGCGTGGCGGCCGCCGCCTCAAAGCCATACCCCTTTCCCTGGAACCTTGATAAAAAGGCAAAGCCAAGATCCACATCATCCAGCCCATCTCGTTTGATCAATCCGCATATCCCAATCGGCGTCCTAGCTTCATCCTTTAATTCCGTCAAAAATAGCCCAAATCCCAGTCGGGAGTACATTTCCATCGGCCCCGTTACGATGTAGTTTCTAGCATCTTCTATCGTCCGCACCCCGCGATCACCGATGAAACGCACCCACGAGGGATCATTCAACAGCTCGAGAATAAACTCGGCATCATCTGGTGTTAACCAGCGGAGTACTAATTGATCTGTTTCCATCACTTTCATTAAAACGCACCTCATCTCATGTGAATTTCTATCTAAATCATACAATATCATGTATTCTGAAAAGGAAGATAGTGACAAATGATAGGGTCAGTTCCTCCTGATGGGAGGAAACATCAAAGGGGAGATCGCCAATGACAACGACGTTTATAAAATTAACAAAACCTACTGCAAGTATTGTAGAGGCAATGAATCGCTGGGAAAACGATCCGGCCATAATTGCGTTAACGCGCCACAACCAAAACCAAGCCGATTTGGATCGCCGCGAAACCTTGTCCCTTGAGGAGCTAACGAAACGGATGGAAGACCATCACATCTATCTAATTTACCACGATGACCAGCTGATAGGGGAATTGAATTATATGATCGATCCGCCGCACCTCTTCAAAAAAGAGCCGGGAACCGCCTGGCTGGGCATTACGATTGGTGAATCCGCAGGGCAAGGCAAAGGGATTGGTCATGCAGCCATTCGATATTTAGAGGAACAGGTTAAGGCGCAGGGAATGAAGCGAATGGAATTAGGCGTGTTTGAATTCAACGAGCGGGCAAAGAAACTCTATCAAAAGCTGGGTTACACTGAAATTGGCCGCATCGACAATTTTACCTATTGGCAAGGAAAAATGTGGAAGGATATTCGTATGGAGAAGTATCTATGATACATAGCCCGAATGAATCAGAAAAGAAGGCACCAGATAAATTATTTTGGTGCCCCAGGAGGATAGTAATAGGGCGGTAACCGTTTTAATACTTAACCCATTCTATCAGTTTTGTCCCTAAATAAAAACTATGTAGAAAGGGAGGAATCAATTGGAATCTTTGTCTATTATTTTTAATCGAAGAATTCCCAATAAAAAAAGAGCTTTCTTGCTCTTGCATTAGTAGTGGCAATCAGAACTATCCCCATGGTTCCACTTAAAGTCAAACGCAAAAGGGGTTGATCCATGCTGGAGATAATAGTTGTATCTTTTAAAAGCCTCCTCCCAGGATACATCGTCCGCCTTCTCCGTGCACCACACCACATAGGTAGGTTGTTTCTCCTGATGAGATTCAAACCACTTATTCCTGTTTCGTAAGGCTTGCATATGTTGTTTCGAATAGGTGAAACGGGATAAAGATTGAAGGCTTTTCCATACCGTTAGTGTAAGAATAGGAAACCCCTCTCCTTTGATCACTTCCTCAGGGAATGGAACTCCGTCAGAAGAAAACTCCTTTATAAGCTGCCCAGATCGATAAGCCTGTCGCATGACTTCGTATCCCACTTCAAAAAACTCACGAGAGGCAGGATGTTCATACGGATGTTTTAGCCTGCCAACCGTATAAATCGCCACAAAAGACATAATAATCTCTCCTTTTATCCTTTTAACCTACATATATTCAAGAATGACTGGACTAATTCCGGTGCAGGAGTAGAAGAAGGATGTTCTTCTATTTCATCGAATTAGTGATAAACCAAAATTAAAAGGGTGATTGAAATAGAAAAAACAGTAGGCAACAATACGGTCACATATATTGTCAACAAGCTCCGGAGTGCGGGGTGTGTTTTTGCGGAAGAAGAGGCTCAGATACTCGTTTCAGAGGCGCAATCATTAGAGGACCTCTTGAAAAAGGTGGAATGGCGGGCAGATGGTTTCCCGCTTGAATATGTAATTGGATGGGCTCAGTTTTGCGGCCTTCGGATCGAGGTGGAACGAGGAGTGTTCGTACCGCGGCAACGGACCAAATTTCTTGTTCAGCAGGCCCAAGAGCTAGCTTGTTCTGGTGATATCGTCGTTGACCTCTGTTGTGGTTCAGGGGCGATAGGTGCCGCGCTGGCAGCGGCTAGGGGAGAAATTATGTTGTATAGTTCGGACATTGACCCCATTGCCGTACGATGTGCACGAAGAAACGTAACGAAATTCGGCGGTCAAGTTTTTGAAGGGGACTTGTATAAGGCCCTGCCACAATGGATGAAAGGTCACATAAATATCCTTGTTGCTAACGTACCTTATGTTCCCACGAAAGCGATCGAGCTGCTTCCTCTGGAGGCTCGCCTTTATGAACCACATCTGGCTCTGAACGGAGGGGAGGATGGCTTAAATATTTTACGAAGAGTGGTAACAGAAGCCCCTTATTGGCTCGCGCCGGGAGGACATCTATTAATCGAGACGAGCGAAAGGCAGGCACCACAATCATTTGAGATTTTTACAAATATAGGATTGACTACGAAAATAGTGAGAGACGTAGAATGGGACGCTACTGTTGTGATTGGGACTCATACATCATTTGTATGACAAAAACCGCCCATAAAAGGCGGCTTAGTTGAACAGCCTAGAACGTTGTTAAGGAACTGTCCATATCTTATTAGTAAAATCGTTTAAAGCTCTCGAAGTGGTCTTGATAATACTTGCTTTGTAAATTGGAAATCATTACACCGCCATCGTTAGCGTGGATGAATTGGTTGTTTCCTAGGTAGATTCCTAGATGAGAAATACCTTTTTTATATGTATTTTCAAAAAAGACAATGTCGCCGGCTTTCGGTGTGTTGACATAATAGGTGCGGTCATAGAAACCTTCCGCTGAAAAACGGCCAATTTTCATCCCAGCTTGATTAGCCACGTAATAGACGAAGCCGCTGCAGTCAAATCCCTTGGGCGTGCTGCCGCCCCAGACATAAGGAATCCCAATCAGTTTCTTGGCACTTTCGATCATCTTCGCAGAGACATTCGTAGTAACGGTTGGTTCAGTCTTTGTCCCAGGAACTTTTAGCCTTTGGGCGACGAAGATATTGTCGGAAGTAAGTTTATTGAGCGCCTTCAACTCATTGACGGTCAGCTTATATTTGCCAGCGATCTTTCCCAGTGTATCCCCACTTTGAACGACGTAATCTGTCGTCCCCTTGACGTTTGTTGCTGGAGTCATTGTTTTCGGCGGTGTGGTTGCCACAGGTTTCGTTATTGCTTGAGTCACAGCTGCTTTTTGGGCAGGAACCTTCAGTTTTTGACCGACATAAATCATATCGGATTTTAGTTTGTTCAATGACTTTAAGTTCGTCACGGAGGTTGAATGTTTCCCGGCAATCTTGCCAAGATAATCACCTTTTTGGACAGTATACACACTAGTCGCTGTCTTGGTTGTCTGCGGCTTGGCTGGAGTCTTTGTTATCGGTTTGGTTGTTGTCGTGGTTTGTTTCGGTGCGGACACCTTTAGCACTTGCCCGACATAGATAACCGTATTACTCAGTTTGTTCCACTGTTTTAGTTCTGCCACGGTCACATGATAACGGTTGGCAATCTTAATCAAGGCATCCCCTTTTACAACGGTGTAAGTGGTGGGTTGTGATGCTTGGGTCATTTTCCTCGCTACCGTGATCTGGAGCATTTGATTGACAGAGATAAAATCCGATTTCAACCCATTTGCTGTTTTGATTTCTTTGACACTCGTATGGTATTTTTGTGCGATTTTCCCTAAGGTATCGCCTTTTTGAACCTTATATGTATCGGCCATGGCAGTGCCTGCAAATACAGTCGAAAGCAGGGCAGCTGTCGATAAGGCTCGAACAATCGTTTTCTTCACTAGCAAATCACCTCTATTTTTTTCACAGTTTTATTAATTTTACCATAGTTTGCTAGTGTTACGAAGAAAAAAATGTAAATATTTCCTGAATTGTTAGCAAAAATTGATGTATTTCCTGAATTATTAAAATAATCAAGACGGAAACTCGACTATTTCTTCACCAATTAGAACAAATCCTTACAAAATTCATTAAATTATAACAAAATTCGCTGGAAATACATTTACATCTTTCTGCTAATCTAGTAAAATTGTCAATTAGATTAAACTAAAGGAGGAAAAAATAGGTGGATCGGTCGATGGAAGCTAAAAGCTCCAAAATAGATAATTTCTCGGAAATCGTGAGAAGAGCTTACGAAACGGGCGTTAACGAGCATGAAATCACCCTAGAAAAACTAATCGCAGACCTAAAAGCAGACTTGAAAAACTTAATGGTCGGTTAAATATATATAAATATAAGAATGATATAGGCCACCGAGGGTATCTCGGTGGCCATTTGTGTGTTTTCGGGAGAATGGTGCCCGTGAGTCAGAAAAAAAGGGTCCCACGGTAACCAAAGGAGTCGAATGGTGCCCGTGAGCCACCAAAAAAAGCTTCAACAGTAACTAGAGAAATTTATGACATAAATCAGAACTCTTATGACACATTTCTTGAGATTTATAACATAAATCAGAACTCTTATGACCTATTTCAAGAAACTTACGACATTTCCTGGATAAAATTGGGATCGGAATCGAACAAGAATGATTGGTATAAACTATGAAATTATTGTCTATCCTTATACTATAAAACTAGTTTTGTAGGGGTGGAGATCAATGAGTATAGAAGAATTAAATAAAATCATTGCGGTCAAAAAGATGGATTTAGAGGAGTGTGAGCAAGAACTTAATAGTCGTTACTATCCCTCGATAGTCAGAATGGCAATGACGAATTACATATTAATTTTACAAGAACAATTAGAAAGGTATAATAACGATCGGATTAATTTGTAGTAAGGCATATTATCTTTTTTACTGGTAATCATAAACACATTATTACCGATTTAAAAGGATGATAAAATTGTCAGACCCGCGAATAATTCAATTTGATAAAGCCGTAAAACTGAGAGAAGAGTCTACGAATGCTTTTATCGATTATTGGAGAGACCATGCACTATATACCTCTTTAGAATATTGGATAATGGTCGCTTTACTTGTGGTACCACTCATCTTTCTAGTCTTCAAAATTGATAAGAGCAAGCTGTTCTTAATTGGATTTTATGGGTATAGCATTCACGTATTAGCTGCGTACATAGACTTATTTGCGATAAATAGCGGGAAATGGAATTATCCATTTCCACTAATACCGTTTCTTCCTAGTATTTCTATCGATTCAAGTATTGTGCCGGTTACTTTTATGCTTGTCTATCAATGGACGCTAAATCATAAAAAAAATTTCTACGTGTATTCTACAATTACAGCAGTATTTTTCTCACTTGTTTTTAAACCGCTGCTTGCCGGACTAGGCTTGTTCCGGATGTATGGAAATATGAATTACTTTTATCTTTTGATTATATATGTGTTAGGATTTATAGCAGCAAAAATGATTACTAACGTATTTTTATGGCTTCAGAAGAAATTCACCAAATGATGATAAGGATCGCCGTGGCGGTCTTTTTCTATGGCCAAAAACTTGGAAATAATCACCTTATATTGGGAGATAATAAATATGAGGTGATTTGTGTGAGTTCTGTGATAAAGAATCTGGATTTACATGCTCAAGGGAATTGGCTGCCGATCAGTGTATCGTTGCTGTTGTTTTTATTTGCTCTTTTTATGCCCAAGAAAGAAATCGGGTGGAGAGAATGGTATATTACATTTGGAGTCGTTGGATATATTGCCTGGATTGGTGATTCTTTGATTGGAAGAATGTTGGATCTAGTTGATTTTGGCCATCCGAACGTAACAGGAATAGGTGAGTTTTTAAGCTACAGTTTCATTCCTTCGGCGCTGTCTGTTATGTATTTAAACTATTTAAAGAAAACAAATAAATGGACACTAGTGATTATTTTTACCATCATTGCTACGTTAATTGAATGGGGAATGAGGAAAGTGGGATATATAAAGCCTCATGGCTGGAGTTTCTACATCTCAATACCGTTGTATTTTGTGGTATTTAGCTTTTTCCTTCCTTTACACAGGAAAATAATAGAGGACCGAAACCTGGAAAAGTAAAATAACCGGAAATTTTCCGGTTAAGTGCAGAATGGAGCTCGTTTCGGGGTGGAATAAGCGGAGATTTTCCGCTTATGCAAAGAAAAACCCCCCATTTTCACGTTTTCTGATCCAATAGGCGGAATTTCTCCGTCTATTTTTGCCTTTTTTAATAAAAAAAACAAAATAGGCGGAATTTTTCCGTCTATTGATCAGCCCGGGTGCTTAACCTATCTCCATTAAAAGGTTTCATAAATTACTTTCCCTGTCTGGGATGTATCATAGTCTCCTAAAGAGTTAATTTCAGACTGAAAGTGACTCGATGATAAAATTTCCTTGACTGTGTGGATTAGTGGTTCCGTTTTAGGGGTTTTTATGATCACCAGGTCATACTGTTCTGTTATTAATGGAACAAAATCAACTCCAACTATTTTCGCAGCTTTTTCAATTCCCACGCCTAAATCGGCTGCGCCAGTCGAGACAGCGGAAGCCACACTTAAATGATTGCTCTCTTCGTGGTCATAACCTTTTATGTTCCTAGCAGGTATTTCGTTGATTCTAAGTTGTTCATCAAGAAGGATTCGTGCTCCGGACCCTTTCTCGCGATTAATTATTTTCACATCTTCTCGTTTTAAATCCGTCCAAGAGGTGAGATGTAAAGGGTTGCCTTGTTTAACGTAAAAACCTGCTTTTCTCGAAAGGAGGTTGATTAAAATAAAAGGAAAGCCCACTAATATTTTTTTTATATAGGGTAGATTATACCCGCCTGTATCCCCATCAAACAGATGTAAGCTAACGATGTCGCCATCACCATTGTACATGGAGATGAGGCTGTTTAAGCTTCCCGTAAAAGATCTTAATGGATTATAGGCAGAACTTTTCTCGATGTGTTTACCTAAGATATCTAATACGAGGTCTTGTCCGCTAATAACAATGTTAGGGGATTCTTTTTTATGAGAATCGGCACCAGAGGGTGGGAAGGTAGTAGTCTGATTCGTTTTATGATTATTTATATAATTGTCCAGGTCATTTGAATCAATTCTCATCTGTCTGCCTACACGGAATGCAGGTAGCTGCCCTTTTTTCACCAGGTCATAAAGGGTCAATTTCGAAACCTTTAATAGCTGCGATACCTCTTCAATCGTATAGGAATGTTCCTTTGACATTTGCATCCCTCCATCAATTATTTTAACTGAAACTGATAAAAAAACCATTCATTATCTATTTATTTTAGTTATAACTAATTATAATAAGTTATAACTAAATATAATCAATTAAAAAGGAGAGGGAAAGTGAAAAAACCTTTAATTTACTCATTGATTCTATTATTACTGGTCTTATCTGGATGTTCAGCGAAACCAGAAGAGCAGAATCAAAAAGTTTCAGATAAGAAAGTGGAGTTGACGATTTCAGCAGCTGCTAGTTTACAAGATGCCTTAAATGAGATTACAGCCACCTTTGAGAAGGAACACCCTAATGTGAAAGTAAACTATAATTTTGGAGCATCAGGGGCACTCGCGCAGCAAATTTCTCAAGGGGCGCCTGTCGATCTTTTCTTCTCTGCCGCTGAGGATAAATTTGATCAGTTGGTTCAAGACGGGCTAATTGAGGAGTCAAAAGGAACGGATCTAGTTGGAAATGAACTCGTATTAGTGGTGCCGAACGATGCAAAAAAAGAGATTAAAGGATTCGAGGACCTGACCAAATCAGATAAAATTTCCATCGGTACCCCTGAAGCAGTGCCAGCAGGACAATATGCGAAAGAAACATTAGAAAACGTAAATGTGTGGAAAGCGATGGAAGACAAAGTGGTATATGCCAAGGATGTCCGACAGGTGCTTACATATGTAGAGACGAACAATGTGGACGCAGGAATTGTCTATAAAACAGATGCTTTGGTATCTCAAAAAGTAAAAGTGGTAGCAACCGCAGCGGAAGATACTCACGCTCCTATTATTTATCCATTAGGTGTGATTAAGAACAGCAAGCATCTTAAAGAAGCCCAACTATTCTATGATTATCTTCAAAATGAAACAGCGCTGAAAACGTTCGAGAAGTTTGGATTCAAAGGAGTAAAAGAATAGACAATGACAACTGAGTTTTGGTCACCAGTCAAACTATCCATCGAGATCGCAACCGTTTCAGGGGTATGGGTATTAATTTTAGGATTATTTTTTGGGAAGGTGATGGCTCATACGAAGTTTAAAGGGAAGACCTTAGTGGAAACGGTATTCCTTTTACCCTTGGTATTGCCGCCATCTGTCGTTGGCTTCTTGTTAATTGTGATATTTGGAAGGAATAGTCCCATCGGACAAATCATAGAAGACTTGTTTAACCAACCTGTGATGTTTACGTGGGGGGCGGCTGTCATTGCCTCTTCTGTTGTCGCTTTTCCTCTGATGTATCAATCGGCTAAGACAGGATTTGAAGCGATTGATGGAGAAATTGAGCATGCAGCTCGGGTGGACGGGGCAACTGAGTTCAAATTATTTATGCTTATTTCGATGCCGCTTGCACGGAAAGCAATCCTTTCGGGTGCCATATTGAGTTTTGCGAGAGCGTTAGGGGAGTTTGGCGCGACTTTAATGTTTGCTGGAAACATCCCAGGCAAAACCCAAACCATTCCAACCGCTATTTATGTAGCCATTGATTCCGGCAATATGGAATTGGCTTGGCTATGGGTATTGAGTATGATCGGTATTTCATTTTTCATGCTGCTATTCGTCCACAGCATGAAATCTTAAACGTAAAAAAAGAAGGTGACTGAACTCAGCACCTTCTTTTTGTGTAACTAATTACTGCATAGAAATCCAGACACTCTTAACTTCTGTGTAGTTATTAAGGGCATAGGATCCCATTTCGCGTCCAATACCGGATTGCTTATATCCGCCAAATGGTGAAGCGGCATCAAATGCATTATAGCAGTTGACCCAAACCGTTCCAGCCCGGAGTTTGTTGGCAATATAATGGGCATTCGCAACATCGCGTGTCCACACGCCAGCTGCTAGTCCGTATTCACTATTGTTCGCACGATTAATTAATTCATCCAAATCGTCATATGGCATAGCGGAAATAACAGGTCCAAAGATTTCTTCCTTGGCAATCGTCATTTCATCGCGTACATCAGCAAAAATAGTAGGGGAGACAAAGTAACCCTGCTCTTGCGGACGATCACCGCCCACTACAAGCTGTGCGCCTTCGTTTAGTCCCTTTTCAATATAGCTAAGGACACGGTTTTGCTGCTCGGATGAAACAAGCGGTCCAATTTCTGTATCCGCATGGATTCCAGCACCTTGTCTAATGGATTTCGCATGGGAAGCCATATCAGCAACCACATTATCAAATTGTTTCTTTTGAATGAACACGCGGGAACCGGCACAGCAAACCTGTCCTTGGTTGAACATAACACCGTTAAGCGCACCTGGAATGGCCTTGGTTAAATCGGCATCAGGAAGGATGATGTTTGGTGATTTTCCTCCAAGCTCAAGTGTCACGCGCTTCAATGTTTTTGAAGCATTGGACATGATTGCTTTTCCGACCTCAGTGGAACCAGTGAAAGCAATTTTATCCACTAAAGGATGGTCAACGAGCGGTTGACCTGCCGTTTCGCCAAATCCAGGAACGATGTTGACCACACCTGCAGGGAATCCGGCTTCCTGAATCAATTCAGCCAGGTATAGCGCTGATAGCGGCGTTTGTTCCGCTGGCTTTAGAACAATGGTACAGCCAGTTGCAAGTGCAGCTCCGAGCTTCCACATGGCCATTAAGAGAGGGAAGTTCCAAGGGATAATTTGCCCAACTACGCCCACAGCCTCATGGCGAGTATAGTTTAAGAATGGTCCATTAACAGGAATGGTTTGTCCAACAATCTTCGTAGACCAGCCTGCATAATAGCGCATATGCTCGACTGCTAGAGGAATATCTGCATTAGTCGTTTCTCGAATCGGCTTGCCGTTATCCAACGTCTCTAACTGGGCTAGCTCTTCACTGTTTTCTTCCATCAAATCAGCAAGCTTGTACATAAGGCGGCTTCGATTTGCAGCGCTCATTTTCGACCATGGGCCTTCATCAAATGCTTTACGTGCCGCTTTTACAGCAAGATCAATATCCGCTGCACCTGCTTCATAAACATTTGCTAGTACTTCACCGGTGGCCGGGTTATATGTATCGAAGGTTTTTTGTGACTGACTCTCAACAAATTCACCATTAATAAATAATTTTTTCTTCCCGCGTAGGAACTTTTCTACCTTTTCTTTTAAAGCTACTGCTAATTGAGTCATATAATTCCTCCTTAAAAATAAGTTTTTTTCGCTTAACGGATGGAATGGAAAGCGTTTCCATGGAAAATGATAACACTATGAAAATATGAAAACAACTATTAATTACATAAATATTCTGATAATTTTTGATAAAAACAGTCAATTGGGCCGTATTTTATCGCCAAAACTCTCCATATTTGGATAAATATCAACAAAACTTTACAGAACTAAACAAAAAAACATAATAGATTCAGAAAGTGAGGAAACCTCTTTTACAATCTTCTACTTTAATTCCCTATATTTCATCAAAAAAACTCTATTTTTCCCCTCATCTTTCCTCTAAAATACAAAGTTGGAACACTTTTTTTCTAAAAAATATAGGGGGAAATAAAAAAGTGAAGAAATTTCAAAGGATTTTATTGGCAGTCGTCCTTCTGTTTGGTTGTTTTCCAGCTGTTGGTAATGCGGTCGCATCAGACCAGCTAAATGCATTTCTAACTGAAAATAATTGGACAGAAGAAGATTTAGACTCCTATCTGGAATACTACTATGATATGAGCTTGAATGATTTTTCTACTATTGATGAATTAAAAGAAACACTAGGTGAGCCAATTACGGAAGAAAATCTACAAAAATTTATAAAAGATTACGAGTTTCAAAATGAAGCAGACCTTGTTGCATTCCTTATTGAAAATGGGGAAATGGAAAAAGGTGAAACGATCAAGGATGTCTTTCGATATATGAATGCCCTTGAGGATACTATTTATTATTATACAGAAGACATCGGCACCCCGATTACTGATGAAAACCTCAATGAGCTGCTTGAAGATTATGATCTGACCCTTCAGGAATTGAAGGATTTATTGAAAAAGAATGACGATTCACTGGACGATTATGAAACGATTGAAGATCTGGATATGGCTGTAGCTTTGTATTTGGGCGGCGGAAATGGAATAGAGGATATTGTTTCCGAAATAGGCATTACAGAAACCGAAGTCACGGCATTGATGGCCCATTTTGAAAGCCTCAAACTAGATGAAGCGGCGGTTCAAGAAAAAATGGAATCATTTCAGAAACGTCTTGAACCATTTATTGAGTTAGAAACGGCCAGCGAGCTGACAAATGAACAGGCTGCCGAGTTGGCCAGCATTGTAGACGAAATCTTTAACATCGTTGAATTAAAGCCGAAGTTTTATCTAGTAAAGGACAGTAAAAAGAAACCCGTTACCATGAATGAGCTTGTTCAAATGGAAGATGCTCAAGGTTATGGCTTGCTGATCGAGCTTTATAATAATAAGGGTAAGTTTCTTGCAGATGTATTATTCCCTACAGACATGCTTAATTCGGAATTAATTGATGAAACGGTAAAGGATGTTAAAAAGATCGAGACCGCTGTAAAAGGTACAAAGGTAAAGCAGCCACGAACGATTAAAGGTGGTAAACTTCCGAATACAGCCGGCCATTATATCGAGTGGGCCCTGTTTGGTTCATTATTGGTTCTAGTAGGTGCCGCTTTTTACCGTCAGAGGAAAGAGCAAGCCTAATGAAAAGGAAAATCACGGCTCGAAAGTGGATGAGCATCATCCTAGTCCTAGTAGGATTAGGGATAGTGTTATCAAACATCAAGCCCTTTTTTCAACAAACAAATGAGGGTCAATTCCAATATAAACAGGAAAAAATGGCACCCAAAGTAGTAAAAGAAAAAGTTGGTTCGAAGCCTCTTTATTCCATCCGTTACAACATAGGGGATCGGATTGGAGACTTGGACATCCCAAAGCTTTCTAAGACCTTGCCGATTTTTCATGGGGCAAATGAAGATGAACTGGAAAAAGGAGTCGGCCATTTTGCAGGTAGCGTGCTGCCTGGGGAAAAGGATAATTCCGTTCTTTCAGGACACAGGGATACGGTGTTTAGACAATTAGGAAAGATCGGAAAAGGTGATTTACTCATTGTAAGGACATCTGCGGGCAAGTTTACCTATAAAGTAAGAAGAACACGAATTGTTGATGCCGATGATCGGACTGTGATTGTCCCTAAACCGAGAGCTACTTTGACGGTAACGACCTGTTATCCATTTTCATACATTGGAGACGCACCGCAGCGCTATATTTTAATAGCGGATTTAATTAGCTCTATGTAATTGTTCCCATACTTGAGGACGGACAATATAAGGTCAATGATAGCATGCAATAGGGTTCCGCCCAGTCGTATGGGGATATAAAAAGGTTAAACTCGCCATTGAAATAAATTGGCGAGTTTCTTTATTAGGAATGCAAAAACCTCACTCTCTTTTAAATAAAATGTTCTGTCTTTTATCGAGTAGCCAGCAAAAGGAAAATAAGCGGAAAATTTCCGGCTAAATGCAAAATGGAGCTCGTTTCAGGGGGAATAAGCGGAGATTTTCCGGTTATGGAAAGAAAAATTCCCCATTTTAGAACTTTTCGAGTAAATAGGCGGAATTTCTCCGTCTATTTATGCCTTTTTTAATCGAAATTACAAAATAAGCGGAATTTCTCCTTCTATTTACCCAGCCCGCGAGCTCAACCTGACCCCCCAACCGCTTCTTAGTTCTCGTTCCCTGGCTTATATGTATTAATACTCTTATCATGTTCCTTTTTAATATCAAACTCAACGTCACCTTTTTGATTATAGGTAGCTAAAGTGATTTTATGTAGATCTTCTTTCCCGAGTTGATGATTCATCATTTGAGAGTACAGCCAATCTAGGCTTTTATGCACAAACTTTAAATTATGCTGGATGATATCCCCGTCCATAATTAAGGGAATCGATATAAAAGTAGGGCTTGGTTGAATATTTAGGTCGCTGGGCTGTAAGGGTCTTTTATCCGACATTGGGATAATACTTACCTGTCCAGACTCCTCCATCACCGCTATCTCCACATCTAGTATATCGGTATATCCCTTTGTCCGGAGAATACCCTGAAGTTCATCCACTGTTAATCGAACTCTGGCTAACCCATGTTCGTCGATATCCCCCTTGCGAATCAAAACGGTAGGGCTGTGTGAAATCCAATACTTCAACTTATTGACTAAAGCCAGTCTCGATAAAATGATATATAAAAGTGCAATTGCAAAAGAATACCAAGCAGCGGACCAGTTGTTTTTTGAAACAATTGGCTCAGTTATAGCAGTTCCCATGATCTGTATAAACATCAGGTCGAAGGCTGTCATTTGTGCGACTGACCTCTTTCCAGCAAATTTAACCAATAAAAATCCTAAAGAAAACACCATAAAAGGTGTCCATAAATAATCATTTAAAAATGTCACTTTTTAATGCTAGCCTCCTCCCTTAATCCTTATTACCATTATTCCTAGTCTAAGCGAGAATAAACTTAGAAATTATATGAAGGAGGGTCCGCGTAGGATGAGGGATTCGCTGATATATTTCTATATTCGCTGATAAAAGTGTATTTCCCGCTGATATATTGCGTAGGTAACTTAATATCACCGCTTTTAGCCCTCATATTCGTAAATATTTGCGAATCCATGGAAATTAATAGTTTAGTATAACCTCCCCGCTAAAAATTACTGTCCAAAAAACCATGGGGACGGACATCGTACCCTATAAACAAAAAAAGGATAGCCCTGTTAAGGCTATCCAGTCTTCTTAATGAGCGAATTATTGCACTCAATGAGCGAATCTATCAATTCAATGGGCGAATCTTCGCATTCAATGAGCGAATCTATCAATCCAATGAGCGAATTCTATTAAGCTTCAATTGCTCGAGGCTGTTGGTAGACTTCATTCTCTAATTCACCTGTGATTTTACCAGTTAACACGCCGGCAGTCATGCTTCCGCTGACATTCAAGGCAGTACGGCCCATATCAATTAGAGGTTCGACAGAGATTAATAGTCCGACAATGGCGATTGGCAGGTTTAATACGGATAGAACGATCAGTGCGGCAAATGTAGCGCCGCCGCCAACACCTGCAACCCCAAATGAACTAATTGCGACTACTAGAATAAGCGTAATAATAAACGATGGGCTGAACGGATTGATGCCTGCAGAAGGCGCAACCATCACGGCTAGCATTGCTGGGTAAATACCAGCACATCCGTTTTGGCCGATGGAAAGTCCGAAAGAGGCAGCGAAGTTAGCAATCCCTTCCGATACACCAAAGTCCTTTGTTTGTGTTTTAATATTTAAAGGTAATGTTCCCGCACTTGTACGAGAAGTAAAGGCAAACGTTAGTGCCGGCAATGCTTTTTGCACGTAGTTTACAGGACTTAATTTAGCAAGGGAGAGGAGCAGTAAATGCACGATAAACATCGCAATTAACGCCACATAGGATGCAATCACAAACTTCCCTAATTTGGCGATCGCTGCATAATCACTCATCGCCATCACTTTTGTAATTAACGCAAGAACCCCATATGGAGTAAGACGAAGAATCAGGGTGACGACTCGCATGATAATCGCGTAAAACGTATCAATAATTTTAGCAAAAAATTCTCCATGTTCCGGATCTTTTCTCTTTACTCCAAGGTAAGCCATCCCCACAATCGCGGCAAAAATAACAACGGCGATCGTAGAAGTTGGACGAGCACCCGTTAAATCCGCAAATGGATTACTTGGAAGCAACTCGATGATTTGCTGTGGAATCGTCATATCTTGAACGCCAACCACTTTTTGTTCCAATTCAGCATTTCGAGCGGTTTCGGCATCCCCTTGATTTAATTGAATTCCATCCAGGCCAAATCCTAGCGCGGACCCAATTCCGATCGCTGCTGAAATAGCGGTCGTTCCAAGAAGAATAGCAATCACAAGAAAACTAATTTTCCCGATGTTTTTAGTCAATTTTAATTTCGTAAACGCTCCAACAATCGAGATAAACACAAGCGGCATAACAACCATTTGCAATAGTTTTACATACCCGGTTCCAACGATCGCAAACCAATCAATAGACTTTACCGTAACGTCGGAAGTTGTCCCATAAATCAAATGAATGATAAATCCAAAAACAATCCCTAAACCCAGTGCAGTAAAGACACGTTTAGAAAAAGACACATGCTTTTTCTGCATCGCGAACAATCCAAGAACAAGCAGTAGGAAAACTGCGATATTAATGATAATCAGGATAGTATCCATTTTTAATCCCCCTATAACGATTATTTATATTTAAAAAATACTATAATACTATTATTCCAATCGGTCAAGTCGGAATTATAAAAAAATAGAAGAACCACAAAATAACGGGTTCCGCTTCCTATCGCAAAACCCGAAAATGCAATCAAAAATATAATAAATTTTGTAACGCTGTTTGTATCTGTTTTTGTAATCAAAATAAAATGGCTCAGTTCGCTAAACTGAGCCATTCCTACTATCAATTTTCGATAGCTTCTTGAACTTACCTAACCTGTTAGTTGAACAAATATAGGAAAGGTTCTCCTAATGGAAGAACCTCTTTTTGATAGGATAATACAATTAGTAAAGAACTTCTTATATACGTAAAAGTATAAAGATAATAATCCAGAAAAATCCTTGAATATCGCTGATAAATCAACCTTATTAGCTTCTCATTCTTACTGCATAAGGATAAATTGGATCTTTTAATTGAAATTCATAAGTAAGACCATCTACAATTCCAACTATTTTTTCGCTATCGTAAAGATCAAGCATAAATCCTGCCATTTCTTTGGCTGTATGGTATTTAGGAAGAAGTCCTTCAAACTTAACATTTTCTTCTAAATCATACGATACTTTTGCAAATTCAGTTTCAGTTGCAGCAGGAGCTAATACTTTTGCTTGCATGCTTGCCCCTTTTTCTTTTAATTCATGTGCAAGCCCTTCAGTAAAGGCACTTACATAGAATTTAGAAGCACAGTATGTGATTGCATTTCCAATAATCGTATAACCCCCACCTGATGAAACGTTAATTAATTGTGTTCCTTCAACTGTTGAATAGTCACGCACATAAAGAGAAGTTAAAATAGTTAAAGCCTCGATATTTAAATTAAGCATTCTCTCAATTTTAGTTAAATCTTGATCTCCAACTGATGCAAAATTGCCAAATCCTGCGTTATTAATCCACGTTTCAATTTCATATTCCTTTAAATCTTCATATAATGTATAAGCATTTTTTATATTTGATAAATCAACTGTTTTTATAACGACATCTAATTCTGCATTTACTTTCACGATCTCTGATTTTAGTTTTTCAAGCTCCTCAGTTCTACGTGCCACAATGACTAAATTTTTACCACGAGCAGCAAAAGCAAGTGCTGTTTCATATCCAATACCAGAACTTGCACCTGTAATAACTGTATATTTTTTCATTTTATTGCCTCCTAATATTTTGTTATACTAACAAAAATTGATTGTTAACTTTTACGGATTTATTATAGTGGTTAGAGCAAACTCTAAGTCAAACCTATTTTTTACACTTGATTAGCATTGGTTAAAAATGGAGGGTTTTATGTATACAATTGGCGAAGTGGCACAACTAGTAGGAGTTAGCACAGGGTAAATCACGTAAACACATAAAAAAAGGAACGCACATATTAGATGTGTATAATATGTGCGTTCCTTAATTAATTGTTATTGAACTAACGCCCCCGTTACTTTGGTACTCAGGAAGAATAAACATTGGACTTATCCAATGCTCCTTCTATGTAGAAAAAAACTTTAATCCAGTTTGATTGACGACTTCAGGCCAGCTTAACTTTAACCTGCGACAAATGGTGGTACTATATACTTGTCCTTTCCTCTTCAACAAATCATAATCCCTTTGGTTGGTTGAACCAATCCGCAGCAATTCTGTTTTCAACTCTCCAAGTGTCTCTTGTCTTGTTTTCAATCTACTCACCTCTTTTTGATTTACAAAAAACGAGCCAGAAAGATTGATAATGCATGTCTCCGCTTTAAAATGTTTTTTAGGAGCGGATTATATTTGTAATACAAAATATTGAGATGTCTAACCATTTTCATCTATATAATCAATTACCAGCCTATTCTTTTTAAGATCAATGAATAAAGTACTTTAAGGGGTAAATCAATTTTCTGAATACTAAGCCCTGCTTTCTGTAACGCTACTTGACTGGCAGGTACCGACCCCATTCCGATGATAAACACTCTTTTGCGTTTTTTAGTTCCCTTAACCTTTCTTTGATCAACTCAATTTGTTCCTCGGTAATAATAAAATCCTTAAGACGATCCTCAAAATGAGCAATTCGTCTTTCTAATTCCTCTATAGTAAAGCTATTAGTATTCTTCATAAATCTTCCAACTCCTTTTATTTGGTGGAACCCCTGGAATTTCTGGTGCCAATGCAACGTATATTGCTTTTAAAGCTTCCAAGGGAAATTAACAAAGAAGGGCCAACAAGGCCCCCTCTATTAGGAATTAAAGTTACAATTTTACAACTTTAGATTAATAAGTAAGATTTAATACAGTTACTTTTTCACGCGTCATCGATTCAATGCTCTTGCGGATACCTTGCGCACCCATTCCGGATCCTTTTACACCGATAAATGGGAAATGATCCGGGCCGCGTTCGGTACGTCCGTTTATTTGAACTGAGCCTGTTTCAATTTTATTCGCAATCGCAAATGCTTTATTAATATCTTTGGTAAAGACACTTGCCTGTAAGCCAAATTCAGATTCATTCGCAATTTTGATCGCTTCTTCATCAGAGGATACACGGATTATTGGAAGCACAGGTCCGAACGGTTCCTCCCAAGCTACGGTCATGTCTTCTGTCACATGATCAAGAAGAGTAGGGTAAATTAAATTGTGTTCACGCTTATTTCCTGTTACAAGGTTTGCGCCTTTTTCAATGGCATCCTCAATTAATCCTTGAACAAAGTCAGCAGACTGTTTATCAATTAACGGTACAACCGTGCTGCCGTCTTCCGGGGAACCTACCACCAGTTTTTCAATTTCTTCTTTTAAAATCGAAGCAAGCTCGTCCGCAACACTGTCATGAACTAATACGCGTTTAATCGCTGTGCAACGTTGACCGGAATAAGAAAATGCACCGCTGATAATATGTTTCGCCGCTTCATTTAAATCAGCATCTTCACGCACAATACCAGGATCTTTCCCACCAAGCTCAAGTACAAGTGGAATCATGCCCGCTATTTTCGCTAAGCGAGTTCCGGTATTTGTTCCGCCTGTAAAGGAAATCATATTAATTCCTTTATGCTCCACCAAGTAATCACCAATAACTGAACCACGACCTGTCACGATATTGACAAGACCTTTTGGAAAGTTTGCTTTGTGAAGAGCCTCAATCATTTTTATCCCGCTGATCGCGCCTTGTGTAGCAGGTTTAAAGATGACTGCATTCCCGGAAATAAGTGCAGGTGCCAGTTTAGCAGCAGCTAAATTGACCGGATAGTTAAATGGAGGGATGGCTAGGACTATTCCAAGTGGAACACGATCAACAATCGCAATCTTAGACTTAGAACCGCCCGGGAAGCTATCTCCCTTTAAACTCTCTCCTTTCATATGCATCGCTTCTTCTACCGTGTATCGAATGAAACCGGCAGTACGTACGACTTCACTCTTTGCATCATTAAAACTTTTCCCAACTTCTTTCATAATGATTTCAGCAATTTCCTCTTGCATGTTTTCTAATTCATCTGCCCATTGATACAAAAATCTTGCCCGGTCTTGAAGTGAAGTATCTGCCCAATTTTTTTGGGCTATTTGAGCATAATAAATTGCCTCATCTACCTCTTCAGTTGTAATCGCCGGTACTTCTCCAAGCACTTCATTAAGATAAGGTGACGTGATTTTAATTGTTTCACCAGACTTACTTTCTCTCCATTCCCCATTTATATAAAAAGGATAAGCTGTTAAGGATAATACGTTTGTTGGCATAATAAATCCTCCTTGAATTTTTTAATATATTTTGAATATATTGCAACAAAATGGATAGGGACATAATTTATCCCACAATGACATAAAATGTCCCGGTTGGTGTAAAAAAATATTCTTGTTACTATTTTATTCTTGCAAGATCAGTCATTCCTTCATTGGGACCATTTTAGATTATATTTTTTTAATCTTTCAATTTTCCCATTTCCATAAAAGATTGGAATCTTACCAAAAGTATTATGGATTATATTTAGAAAAATAAAAATAGTTTCTACAAAAGATATCAAAACATTACAAAAATAGACAAAATTCAATTATTGTAAATCCTAACTATCCATAGATCAAAAATTCTAAGAAAACTAATAGTATGCCCTTCAAATTCATATAGCCATTTTATATTACATTTTCGGTGTTTTATATAAAGAATAGATTTAAGAAAGAATTGTCGGTTCTATTATTTTTAGTCCAAAATTTTCATGTATCGCTAAAATATGGACAGAAAATGTTGGATATTGTCGAATCTTACAGAGGGGGTAAATGGTCATAGGCCACATTCAGTGTCAGACATGATCTTCCCGTTAAGACAGCGACAGAGGGAATAGGAGAAATAGTGAATATGACGAACGATTTATTTGTGAATGGTGAATTAGCTCGTAACAGGAAAGAGACTCATGGAAAAAGCAAGCAGACAAAAAGTGCACCAGAGTTCACTTCGAGGATGGAAAAACGCGAATATGATCAGCGAGTCAATTATTTTGATATTCGCAATGTATTAGATATTAAAGGATTCCTAAAAGATATTCGTGACAATTGGAATACATATGTGTCACAGGTGAACCAAATGATTCAAAAAAGTCCTGTAAAAAATCTCGTCGTGACCGGAATTTTTACCATTGTCCTTAGCTTTATGGCCAGCACTGCCAATGCGGCATTTATAGGGGAATATACCTATCAGGTGAAAAGTGGGGAAAAAATTGAAGCGATTGCGGCTGCACATGGAGTAACCCCGCAAGAAATTTTAGAAGCCAATGGGCTGAAATCCATTAACGGGAAAAAGATTCTATTACCAAAAGTACATAATCGAACGGTGAATGCTACAACCCTAAATGTTCGGTCACATCCGACGACAGCAAGCAGTATCATAGGAACCTATAAAAAAGGGGAAGTGGTCAAGGTTTCATTCGTCGAAAACGGTTGGGCAGGCATTCTGATCAAAGGAAGAGTATGTTTTGTGAGTGCTGCGTATCTCACCACACCAGGGGAAACGACGAAGCCAGCTGTTACGCAAGCCAAAACCATGTATGTCAATGCGACAACATTAAAAGTGAGAGACGCTGCCTCTATAAGTGGTACGGTCATAGGAATGCTAAAGGTAAACGATCGAGTGGCGGTGAGATCGTCTAGTAAAGGGTGGGCTCAGATTGAATTCAACGGCAGGGCAGCATATGTTAGTGAAACCTACTTAACTATGAACAAACCAGCCACAGCCATTCCAAGTTCAGAGGTGTATGTGATCAAGCCCGGGGATACGTTTGTAAAAATCAGTAAAGCCTTGAATATCTCAGTCGCATCCATTCAAGCACTCAATCCAACCGTAGACCCAGCCAAGTTGAAAATCGGGCAAAAAATTAACATCCCTGCCACTACGAATCAAATAACAGTATCAGCACAACTTCAAGCCGTAGACACGAATGGGACATTTCGTTTTAGTACGGACAATGGAAACACGTATACGGCCAAAGCATCAGGTAAGTTGATAAAGGAATTAGCAGGCCATTTTGGGCAAAAAGTATCCCTAACCCTTGAAGGGAAACGGGGTCAACAAATGACTTTACTTTCTGTTCAATAAATAAAGTTGAAATTAATAGGCGGAGAATTTCCGGTTATTGTTGAATGAGGATGCTCAAGAAGCTGATATAAGCGGAGAAATTCCGCTTATCTGCTCAAAATAAGGAAAAATCCAAGGGTTTGAAACAAATAACAGGAAAAACTCCCCTTATTCTTAAGGAAATATAGGTATTTCCCAATTTAGGCGGAAATTCTCCGCTTATTTTTCCTATGGGTCTGTTGATCTCCGCCGCCGCTCCACCAGCCCCGAACCCGCCACCGTCCCTCACTCCCGCCGCCTAGCCATAACAACCCGATTTCTCCCCAGTTGTTTCGCACGATATAACGCTTCATCAGTGACCTTAACCAATTCTGAGAACTGCTGGGCGTTCGTGGGGAAATGACCAATCCCGATCGACACGGTCAGTGGTTCTCCAATCGGACTACTGGCATCCTCGGCTGTTCTTCGGATACGTTCGGCAATCGTTTGAGCGACCGCTGGATCCGTTTCGGGAAGAACGATTAAAAATTCATCTCCGCCTAAACGGAAACACCAATCACTCTCCCTAGTCGCTTTTTTCACTAATTCGGAAAGGTATATTAACACTTCATCTCCCATTTGATGCCCGTTTTGGTCATTCACCGTTTTAAAATAATCAACATCAAACAAAATAATCGAGTACATGTCCAACTCACTGACCCTTTTTTCTAACGAGCGCCGATTATAAAAACCTGTCAATGGATCGAGATTCGATTCACTCTCCGCAGAAGTAAGTTTCTTCTGGTAAAAATCAACAGCTACCAAAAGTGCCCGTTTTAACTCCTTTAACTCAAAATACCAATTCGGAATACGAGGGGGGAGGGGTGGACGGATGGCTGGTCATTTCTTTTGCGTAGACCGCTAAATTTCGGATCGGATTCACAATTTTATTCAAGATGAAGAAGGATAGGGCAAATACTAAAATGAAAATGGGAACAGCATTGATACCTACTTGTTTGGCCATATGAATCGTTGGTTCGATAACGGCTGTTTTAGGCGTTTGGGAGATAATGCCCCACTTACTCGTGGATGTAGAGGAAGCGTAGCCCGCTAGCATCGGAATGCCTTGTGTATTCGTCACCTCTTGACTGCCGTTTTTCCCCTCCAGGACTTGCTGCACCACTTTGTTTTCTTTTACGTTTTCATTTATTCGATCCTGATCGGGGTGATAAATGATATTCCCTTCCGAATCAACGACATAGACATAGGAATCGTTTTCGTGTTTGGGATGCTGACCAAGAACTCTTTTCAGGCTGTTTTCCTTTTGTAAATGGATGGTTCCGGACAGAAAGCCCTTATACGACCCATGATCATCAAAGACAGGGGCAGAGATAAGCAAAATTAAATTCCCCGACACACCCACATAAGGTTTCGAGATAAACGGTGCCTTCTGTTTCAACGCCTCCTTTGAGCCAATGCTCTCCAATCGTTTCCCCTCTAATGTCCGATCGGGTGCGGAGGCTACGATTAGTCCGGTATCATCCACAAAGATTGTCGAATTAAAAAAGGTGGTTGAATCCAATATCCGCTTGATCTCATGGTAAATGAGTTCAGAATCTGCCGTTTCATATTCTTTTCTATGGGACTCCGTCGTTAGGATTTGAAGCATATTGGTAAAAAGATGATCTGTGGTAGTCGCCAATTTTTGAGCGTAATATTGATTCTCGGTTAAATAATTTTCCTCTAAGTTGTTTTTACTGACAATCACACTCGAAATCACACTGGCGGCGATGGTGCCAATCATCGCAAACGCCAGTAAGCTTAAAAAAAGAAGTTTTATACTTAATCGAAACGGTTTCCTCATATCTCTTCACCACTATATAAAGTGTCATTTATCGTCAAAACAACCGACTAAAATATAGCATATTGTCTTTATCATTCCGGTAAGGGGAATTTGTATACACGAATTATTTTTATAACAAAATAACCGAGTTTCTTCTATTATAAATGTGATCAACTGGTATCGTTTTCATCCGCGAATTTTCCTCACTAGTCCGGATAACGTATTCCTTTCACACAGCTGGAATCATTTTGCACGACGATGGGGAAAATATAACCTAAATTCGTCGATTGGATGGGAGGGAAGCTATGCACGCACTATTAACGGTTGTCCTAATTAGTATGGCCTTTTGGAAGGGCGATTGGAGACATTGGCAGAAATACATGACCACCATTTATTATGTGAGTGTATGCAACCTCCTTTACAATGTATTGTGCAAAGATCATATGCTCTGGGTTCACCAACCGGATCTAATCCCGGACTCACATACAATGGTTGATTTAATTTACACCTTTATCATTCTCCCGGCGATTACCTTGTTATTCCTAAGCCATTACCCATTTAAAAGAGAAATAGGAAAGCAAGTTCGCTATATTTTTTTCTGGGTCGTTGGTTCGCTGATGGTTGAATTTCTATTTCATAAAATGAACCGGATTATTTTGCAAAATGGCTACCGTTATTGGATGGAGCCGTTCTTTTATACCGTGATGTACTCGATGATTCGTCTTCACTATTCCCGGCCGTTTCTTACATATGGTATCTCAATTGTTATCATTGTATTTCTCCTTCGTTACTTTCACATTTCGATTAAATAAGGGCAAAATCAAACTTGCAGTAACTACGATAAGAGAGGTCATAGGGAATGTCAGTCGATTACACGGTAATAATTCTTATGTGGGTCATTGGGATCTTTATGTATATTTTCTTTACTCCAAAAAAACGGTACAGAAAAGTGGCAGTTACCGCCCTGATCTGTCAGTCGCTGCTGTGGCTGAATTCACTGGTCCATGTCGAATTCAATCTGATTGCCTTTCCGGTTCGTGAGTTTCCGAAAGCGACAGACCTGCTAATTACGACGGAGTATTTCTTCTACCCGCTCCTTTGTGGGTTCTATATCGCTTTTGAGCCCAAACATTCACTCCGGATTCGGCTCATCTATTTGTGCAGTTGGATTTCGATCATCACGCTTTATGATTATATCCTAGTGAAGTATACAAATCTGATTGAATACGTGCACTACGCCTGGTATTTTACCTGGATGGATTTCTTTTGTATCTTTGCGGTCACGAATTTCGTCTATCAATGGTTTTTTAAGAATAAGAAGCTTTTTCAAATGGAACAGGAGGCAGTGGAATGAAACTGGAATGGTGGATTTTACTTGGTGTTTGGCTGCTTTCCAGTGGTCTGCTCTTTCTGATTCCGAAACAGAAACTCCGCCTGGCCGTAACCTCCTTTGTATTTATGCAGGCGGTCACCTGGATGTTTGGACTCATCGTGGTGGAATATGGTCTGCTAACGTATCCCGTCAGATTATTTGCAAAGGCCAACCGTGCGAGTTTTACGTATGAGTTCTTTGCCTATCCAGCGGTTGCGGTCATCTTTAATGTGTTTTACCCACACCTCAGCAGGAAGGTCTTAAAGTTCTTTTATTATGGTGCCTATTGCACGGCCTTGACCATACCTGAGGTTCTGATTGAAAAATATACAGACTTACTTGAGTATCACCATTGGACATGGTTTTGGACATGGATTACGTTGTTTCTCACCTTTATGATCTCGCGCGGGTTTTGTGTATGGTTTTTCAAGGGGATTGTAAAGGAAATGGAGTAGGTACGATCGCACTTTAAGGTGTCTTTCCCAAAAAGAACACTCGATGGGTCCGGGAGATAGGAACGGTTGGCCAACTGAATCAAACGCAGATCGGCTCTAAATTGATAAATAGTAGATATTTACTTATTTGTGTTGTAATTCCTACCAATTATCTATTTCCTCTTCAATTTTTTGTAAAAAGGGTGTTTAATAGTATAGGTAATCGTTCATTAGACATAAAAACAAAATAACTGACAAAATACTGATATATTCACCAAGTTTTTGTAATAAATATGATATAATGGAAAATGTTTTGTAACACATATTTAGGAGGACGAAATGGAAGAGACTATTAGTTTAAAAGAGTTGCTCGAGACATTGAAAAAACGATTAGTGTTAATCGTGTCGATAACTGTAATTGCTGCCATCATTAGTGGAGTGGTTAGTTATTATTTCTTAACCCCGATTTACCAGGCTTCTACACAAATTCTTGTGAACCAAAAGAAAAATGAACAATCCTTATACCAATCGAATGAAGTACAAACAAACCTTCAATTAATTAATACCTATAACGTCATCATCACAAGCCCAGCCATCTTAGATATTGTTTCCAAAGAACTTGATTTAGACATGACCGCTTCTCAATTAAAAGCGAAGATTACCGTTGGAAGTGAAAAGGATTCCCAAGTAGTAAACTTATCTGTGCAGGATCCAGATGCGACCGTAGCTGCACAAATTGCCAATAAAACGGCTGAAGTTTTTAAAAGAGAAATTAAAGATATCATGAGTGTCGATAATGTGAGCATTCTGGCAAAAGCAGACGTTTCAGAAAATCCATCTCCAATTAAACCAAGACCATTATTAAACGTGGCGATCGCACTTGTTGTTGGTTTAATGGCGGGTGTTGGCCTTGCGTTCTTACTAGAGTACTTTAATAATACGATTAAAAACGAACAAGATGTGGATAAGATCTTAGGTCTTCCAATCCTAGGTGTTATTGCAACCATTGATGATCAAAAGATGGATGAGGCGGCGGCACGCCGTGCAGTGAGAAATTCTACAGGAAGAGGTGGAAACATTGGCGCTTAAAAAGAAGAAATTGAACAGTAAAGACGCAAGCCGTAAGCTAGTCACGGCGATCGATCCCAAGTCACCGATTTCTGAGCAATACCGGACGATTCGAACAAATATCCAATACTCTTCTGTAGATGAAGAATTAAAAGCGATCATGGTTACTTCTTCCGGACCTGCGGAAGGGAAGTCGACGACAGCGGCAAACCTTGCTGTAACGTTTGCTCAGTTGGGCAAAAGGGTTTTATTAGTCGATGCGGACTTACGTAAGCCAACCGTGCACCATACATTTGGAATGAATAACTTATTTGGTTTTACGACTGTATTAACAAAGCAAAGAGAACTGGAAAAAACCGTTCTTGAAACACAGGAAAAGGACTTATTCATTTTAACGAGCGGCCCGATTCCACCGAATCCTGCTGAACTATTAAGCTCAAAATCAATGGAACTATTCATTGAAGAGGCGAAGTCTCAGTTCGAATATATTATCTTTGATACCCCGCCATTGTTAGCGGTAGCTGATCCGCAAATCCTTGCCAATCAGGTAGATGGATCAATTTTGGTTATATTTAGTGAGAAAACAGAGATCGATCAAGCGAAAAAAGGTAAAGAATTACTTGAGCATGCTCAAAGTAAATTACTTGGTGTCGTCTTGAATCATAAAGAAGTACAGAACGGTGACTACTACTATTATTATGGTTCTAAGTAACAAATTTCGACAAATTCCGCCTCAAATCTATGTTACTATGAAAAATGTCGGTGGAAAATAACAGTTTATTGGAAAGTGCGTGTGACCAATGATTGATTTGCATAGTCATATATTACCGGGCTTAGATGATGGGGCAAAGAATTTGTCGGAAAGTGTCAATATGGCCAAGAAGGCTGTTGAACAAGGAATTCATACAATAGTAGCTACACCGCATCATTTGAACAACCGTTATGAAAACCCAAAACAGACCATTATAGATAGAGTTAGAGAATTAAATAAGGCGTTACTAGAAGAAAAGATAGATTTGTATGTACTTCCAGGGCAAGAAACCCGGATCCATGGCGAAATGGTGGAAGGCTATGAAATAGGCGAAATCTTACCAATAGATAACACACAATATGTATTGGTAGAGTTTTCGTCTGGCCATGTCCCGAGATACACGGAGAAGTTGTTTTATGATTTGCAGACAAAGGGACTCATTCCGGTGATCGTTCATCCGGAACGAAACCAGGAAATCATCGAACGACCGGAAGTTCTTTATCAGCTTGTGAAAAAGGGAGCACTGTCTCAAGTCACGGCTTCAAGTATTTGCGGAGATTTTGGAAAAAAGATTAAGAGTTTTTCAATGAAATTAATCGATGCAAACCTTACTCATTTCATTGCATCGGATGCTCATAATACGAGTAATCGTACGTTTAAGATGAGAGAAGCTTTCGATATCGTTCAAGGTAAGTACGGAATTGATATGGTGTATTTATTCCAAGAGAATGCCGAGCTAGTAATTGAAGATAGTCATATCTATAAAGAAGTTCCTGAACGAATTAAAAAGAAGAAGTTCTTTAATATATTTTAGCCAACTAAGCCGATGAGAGTTTACAGATTATTAGGTTACAACTTTATCAGGCTAAATCGCCTGATCGGCGACGCCTCCTGTCCGATATCAATGGGGGCACTCGATTGTGCTGTGGGTTCCTTGGGGGACCTTAGACGCCTGTCGTCAAGAGCATGATGTGAGGCCGGGTTAGATGCCCGATTACTAATAAAACAATAAATATCTAATGAAAGAATAAGTGTGAAAGCACTTGCAATTCCATTAGATATTTATTTTTTTGCCTCTTTGCTTTAGTAGAGGAAAGAGTTCAGTAGATAAACAAATGAATTATTGGGGGAATTAACAGTGAAAAGAGTCAGAAAGGCCATTATTCCAGCTGCAGGGCTGGGGACGAGATTTTTACCTGCAACAAAAGCAATGCCGAAAGAGATGCTTCCCATCGTTGATAAGCCGACCATTCAGTACATAGTGGAAGAGGCTGTGGCATCTGGGATTGAAGATATTATCATTGTAACCGGTAAAGGGAAACGTGCGATTGAAGATCATTTCGATAATGCCGTGGAATTGGAACAAAACTTAATCGAGAAAGAAAAGTATGAAATCTTAGAAAGAGTTCAGTATGCGACAAATCTTGCGGATATCCATTATATTCGCCAAAAAGAGCCAAAGGGGCTTGGTCATGCTGTCTGGTCAGCACGCAACTTTATTGGTGATGAACCATTCGCAGTCC
Organism: Neobacillus sp. MER 74; assembly: GCF_023714155.1. Classification (NCBI taxonomy): domain Bacteria; kingdom Bacillati; phylum Bacillota; class Bacilli; order Caryophanales; family Bacillaceae; genus Neobacillus; species Neobacillus sp. MER 74. Next base: position 13,101 of record NZ_JAMAUV010000006.1, on the reverse strand, counting down.
TTTTGGGAGATGATATTGTACAAAGTGAAACTCCTTGCCTAAGACAGTTGATTAATCAATATGAAGAAACATTTTCATCAGTAATTGGTGTGCAACAAGTAGCTGATCATGAAACAAATCGTTATGGAATTATTGATCCGTCAAAAAAGGATGGAAGACGCTATCAGGTTAATAATTTTGTCGAAAAGCCAAAACTAGGTACGGCACCATCTAATTTAGCAATCATGGGCCGCTATATCTTAACTCCGGAAATCTTTATGTTCCTTGACCGTCAGGAAAAAGGGGCAGGCGGCGAGATTCAATTAACAGATGCGATTCAACGCTTAAATGAAATCCAACGAGTATTTGCGTATGACTTTGAAGGCCAACGATATGATGTTGGTGAAAAGTTTGGTTTTGTGAAGACAACGATTGAATTTGCTTTGCAGCATGATGACCTCCATGACGACATGCTAGATTACCTAAAAAATCTAGTTTCTTCATTAGATAAAGAAAAAGTAATGTTATAGAGAGAAGGAAGGGGTCGCGGTTGTCGAATCTGGCAAATCAAGAAGTATCTTATTTAGAAAACCAGGAATTACTTGTTAATAACGGAAAAACATATTTATTAACAAAAAGATTAATAGATATTGTTGGTTCTTCATTTGGAATTATTCTTTTAGGTTTCCTTTTTATTATTATTGCTATATTAATTAAAATCGAAGATCCAAAGGGAGCAATTCTGTTTTCACAGAAAAGAGTTGGACTGAATGGAAAAGAATTTAAAATGTATAAATTCCGTTCGATGATATCCAATGCTGAGGAAAAGTTACAAGAGCTATTAAAGCATAATGAAGTATCTGGTGCCATGTTTAAAATGAAGGATGACCCAAGGATCACTAAAATTGGTAAGTTCATTAGAAAAACCAGCATTGATGAATTGCCCCAACTATTCAATGTTTTAAAAGGGGATATGAGTTTGGTTGGTCCCCGTCCACCGCTTCCTAGAGAAGTTGCTGTTTACTCTGACTATGACAAGCAGCGCTTATTAGTCACACCAGGTTGTACAGGACTCTGGCAAGTAAGTGGGAGAAACAGTGTAGGGTTTGAAGAAATGGTGGAATTGGATCTTCAATATATCCGTGAACGTTCCTTCATATATGATTTAAAAATCATATTAAAAACCGTCCTAGTATTATTTGGATCAAAGGATGCATTCTAATATCAGTTAATGCAATCTGAACACAGATTAGAGGATTGCATTCAGGCAGGAACTAATTTAATTTAGTTGTATCATAGATTTTAGAAGACTGAAAAAAGGGGATATCTTTATAGTTTAAAGAAAAACTTTCTTTATTTAGCGAAGGCATATGGAGTCACCTTCTTTTTATTCTTGGTATGTTTCTAACTTACTTAATACAAGGATTTGGGAGGTACTCCTTTTTTAATGTCTTAAAACACATTAATCTGTGTCATCTAATGTAAGGGGTAAAAGTTACTAAATTGCATTGTGTGGCCAGGACTTTTGGATGTGTAGAAGAGAAGACTATAAATGAAATTAATAATAGTAGAAATTAAACGTTTTATACCAGTAGATAAATAAGTTTTACAGTATTACTGAAAAATATTAAATCATTTTGTTTTTATTATTTCTTTTAATACAAGAAAGGATTAATGAAGAATGGAAAGTGTATCAAGTAACAAAAGGATGAAGATCTGTTTTGCAGCATCGTCTGGTGGACATTACGAACAATTGATGATGCTTAAGCCTTTGATGAGTAAATACGATAGTTTTGTGATTACAGAGAAAACAACATATGCAGCACAGGCCGAAGGGGTAAAGACTTATTATGTGAAACAGGTGAACCGAAAAGAGAAGATGTGTATTCCGAACCTTTTTCTGAACTCTATAATTTCTTTCTATATTTTTATTAAAGAAAGACCAAACGCAGTTATATGTACTGGTGTGCTTGCCATGATACCAATGTGTCTATTCGCGAAGCTGTTTAGAAAGAAGCTTATTTATATAGAGTCCTTTGCAAAAGTAACATCACCAACTGAAACTGGTATGCTTATGTACCGGTATGCTGATCAGTTCTATGTACAGTGGGAAGAAATGTTAAAGATATATCCAAATGCCATATATCTTGGTGGAATTTATTAATCTTTCACTCATTTAAGAGATGAATTCACGAAAATACATTCTGCGAGGAGGAAAGTAAATGATATTTGTGACTTTAGGTTCACAAAAGTTTCAATTCAACCGTTTATTGATTAAGCTAGATGAGTTGGTAGGAGACGGGATAATTCGAGAAGATGTGTTTTCTCAGATTGGGTATAGCGATTATAAGCCCCAACATTTTAAATATAAAGAATTTCTAGATAGAAACGAGTTTGTTACTAAGATGGATGAGTGCAATGTTGCAATAACACATGGAGGTACCGGGGCCATTATTGGTGCCATGAAAAAAGGAAAGAAGGTAATTGCAGTTCCTCGATTAGCACAGTTTGGAGAGCATGTGGATGACCATCAAACGCAGATTCTTAAACAATTTGATGGCATGGGGATGATTTCCGCCTGCTATGAAGTCGAAAATTTGGAGAAGCATTATAAAAATTTACAGAAAACTGAATTTAATGGATATCAGTCTAATACGAATACAATTATCAAGAGCATTGATAATTTTTTAAGATTTGAGTAAGGAAGTGCTCGAGTGAAGAAATTAAATAAATATATTGAATTTATTACAACAAAGTTTAGAACTTTTTTTAAGCAAAGTTATTTCAACGCTGAAGGTGTTACTCTCAAGTATATGTTTGATAAATGTTCTTCTTCAAAAGATATAGTTGTAATTTTTAGCGCATGTACAAGAAAAGGTATTAAGGCTAGGTACAATTATGTTAGAACATTGAAAGATGTTGAGGTAAATAAGCTATTTATTCTAGATGATTTTGGAGTTGATAGTAGAGGGTGTTATTACTTAGGTGTAGCTCCAGAATATCAAGTTGAAAAGGCCACTAAACATTTGATTGAAATGATAACTAAAAAGGTCAATGCTGAAAAGGTGATCTTTTGTGGATCTAGTAAAGGCGGATGGGCAGCATTAAATTTCGGAATAGAGGTAGAAAATTCGGTTATTATAGCTGGGGCTCCTCAGTACTTGCTTGGGAATTATCTGAATTGTAATGCTAATATGCATATATTGGATTATATTAACGGTAAAGGAAATATTGAAGAAAGTGTAAATGATTTGAATAAATGGTTGAAATATAAAATTGAGAATAAGGAGATAGTGAAAAATCAGACCATATATTTACATTATTCTGAACATGAACACACTTATGAAGAGCATATAAAATTTTTGATTAGTGATCTCGATAAAAGTGGGCTCTCGATGTCGAAAGATGTTAAAAATTATACAGACCACTGGGATGTAAGCAAATACTTTCCTGAGTTCTTAATTAAATCAATAGATATGGAATTGATAAATAAATGAAAGTCTTAATGATAGGGAATCATCCAAATGTTAAGGGTGGCATTACCAGTGTAGTTTCGCAGTTGTTAAAACATGATTGGAAAATAGACGGAGTGAATATGAGATTCATTCCAACATATATTGAAGCTAGCTCAGCCAAGAAATCACTATACTTTGTTCTGGCTTATGTGAAAATACTGTGTTCACTTTTAATCTTTAAACCAGAAGTGCTTCATATTCATATGTCTTACAAGGGCAGTTTCCACAGAAAGTATTTAGTTCACAAACTTTGTAAAATATTTTGCAAGAAGGATATTATCCATCTTCATGGGTCGGAGTTCAAAAAGTTCTATGATGAATCGGAGGACAAGGTTAAAACTAAGATTAGGACACTGCTTCGAGAATGTGATTCTATGATTGTACTTGGTGACGAGTGGAATAAGAGAATAAAAGAAATTGAGCCATCTACTAAGACGGTTGTTATTAGTAATACAGTAAGAATTCCACAGGATACAGTTCACTGGAGTGATGAGTGTTTCCAAGTATTGTTCCTTGGTGTTCTAATCAAGAGAAAAGGTGTCCATGATTTGTTGAATGCTATCTCACTTATGAAAAAGTGTGGAATTAATAATATCAACTTCGTTATTGCAGGTACAGGTACCGAAGAAGAAAACCTCAAGAGACAATGTAATGAAATGCAACTATGTGACCGCGTCGAGTTCGCAGGATGGACTGTTGATCAGAAAAAGATTGACCTATTAAAGCAGAGTCATTTGTTAGTTCTACCTTCATATAATGAGGGCTTACCGATTGCTATTCTTGAAGCTATTAGTTACGGCCTTCCTGTTGTCAGTACAAAGGTCGGCGATATCGCTTCAGCTGTTGTTGATGGTAAGAATGGTTATCTAGTTGAGCCAGGTGATGTAAGTGGTTTGGCAAAAGCAATGAGTAATATTGTAGCTGATAAAGAACATTATAAAGCGATGGTAAAGACTTCTAAAGGATTAGCTGAAGATAAGTTTTCTGCTGGGAAGTATTTTGATCTAATAAAAAAACTGTATTTTGATTTATCCGAGAAGGATTGAACATGGGAAATAAAACAATAATTGATAAAATGACTAAATAATTAGAATAAAAACTGACTCATAATTGGAAGTAAACTTTAGTTAGAACGTGGAGTAGAGCAGAATTGGTTCATTATTTCTTATTATTATTCAGAATTAGACGTAGTTGTTTATAGATATACAATAAAAAATAATACTGCCTTGATAAAAGAATAGTAGATAGTCAGTTTAATGTGGAAATTGAAGCAGACATTTTTAAGTTAAATCCTAAGAAGAATATACTAGTAAAAAAATTATACAGGTAAGATAGAGTTTAAATTAAGCAAAAAATATGTAGTCATTATGACTTCAGAAAGTGAACAAAAGGATGAGTATGGATTTAAAAATTAAGATTTCAAAGAAAAAGACTAATATAATATATTTTATTATTGCTTTTTTTATGGTTAGCGGTTTCTTGATTAACGATTTAAGATTTCCTAGATTTATAATTTATATCGCGGATATTTTAAATATTTGGTTATTTATTAATGCGTTCCATTACTATGAGAAAAAAAAAGGATATGTATGTGATAGAGAGGTAATAAAGCCACTTACAATAATTGCTCTGTTCTTAATGCTCTCTATTATTAGCCTGATTTATAATACGTCTTCAATTGTAACGTATTTATGGGGGTTTAGAAATTACTTTAGATTCTTTATGTTTTTCTTTAGCTGCGCAGTGTATATTACAAAGAATGACTTCGATAAAATTGTAAAAATGTTATATTACCTAATTCTCCCTAATATTGTGGTTGCTTCATATCAATACTTTGTATTAAAAGCTGATGGAGATCACACGGGTGGATTGTTTGGATTTGTATCTGGTAGTAGTGCGTCACTAAATATTTATCTAATTATTATGTGCATATATTTTGCACTTAAATATTTACGAAATGAGTGTAAACTTAGTCAATTTGCTTATATTGTAAGTGCAGCATTTTATTTGGCTGTTATAGGCGAATTGAAGGTGTTTTTTATTGAGTTTATCATAATAATTGCATTGGCGTTTTTACTAAGTAAAAAAGCGTCGTTTAAATCAGTTATTTTGGTAGCAGGTGCATCTTTTATTTTAATATATGCTAATACTTCTCTAAATTCAATACATGAATATACATTCAGATCGGATAAGTCGGGTGGCATTCTATCTATTACCAATTTAATGGAATACTTATCAAGAGATTCTGGCTATGTAGGTGATGGAGATCTGAATAGATTTACAGCAGTTCAAATTTTGCATAAAATGTTCTTTTCAAATGATCTAATTGGCTCGTTATTTGGATTTGGATTGGGATCGGCAGATTATTCTTCATCAATTTCATTTTTGCAAAGTCAGTTCTATCTAAATTACAATTCATTACATTATCAGTGGTTCTCATCTTCTTTTTTGTTTATAGAATTGGGGTATATTGGAGTTGTACTTTATTTATTGTTTTTTATTTTAATTTTATGTAAAGGAATTAAATGCTTTACAAGAGATAATGATAATAGATTTTATGGTGCTTTTATTATTATTATGATACCCATGTGTTTCGTTAATTTTATATATAATATCTCGTTGCGAACAGAGAGTTCAGGATACTTAATATTCTGTATTTTATCGGTAATGTATGTTCTTCAAAAGGAGAATAACGTGTTTACGAATGAAAAAGTAGGTTTATAAATTTAATAGGGGTAAGATATGAAACCATTAATAAGTGTAATAGTACCAGTGTACAATGTAGAAAAATATGTTGGAAATTGTTTGAATTCAATATTAGCTCAAACATATGAGAATATCGAAGTAATTGTTGTTAATGACGGAACAAAAGACAATAGTGCTGTTATTTGCGAAGAAATAGCAAAAAGAGATTCTAGAGTTAAAGTACTTCATAAAATAAATGCCGGATTAGGCTTTGCTAGAAATACTGGTCTTGATGCGGCAAATGGTGAATATGTAGTTTTTATAGATTCGGATGACTTCATAGATAAAAATATGATAGAAAAATTGTATACTGCACTAAGTGAAAATAATGCTGATACTTGTTATTGCGGGTATAGGCGTTTTTATTCCAGTGATAAAATTATTGACTTTCCAGCGTATTACAATAATGAATTATTTGTTGGAGAAGAAATCATTGAAAAAGTATTGTTGGAAATGATTGCTTCTGAACCACATGTAAAAACTGAAAGATTATTATCTATGTCAGTATGGCATGCTTTATACTCTATGAAACTTATAAAGAAATACAATCTGCGTTTTCCATCTGAGAGAGAGTTTATTTCAGAGGATATAATTTTCCATATAGCATATTTACAGAAAGCAAATAGAGTTTATTTTATCCAGGATTCATTATATTTTTATAGATGTAATGAGGGTTCGTTAACACAAGTATATTTAAAGGATGAATTCGAAAGACATAAAAAATTGATCAATGAAATTAATTTTCGTCTAAAAGAATTTCTTCCTTCTAAGAAGTTCATGTTGAGAACACAAAGATACTTTTTAGGACGTGTTAGAAGTTGTCTGGCAAAGGAAATTGCTTTCAATGAGAAAGAAAAGTCGAGAGATTTTAAGAGTAATATGAATTTAATATTAAACGACGATATGGTACGAAGTACTATCGACGCCTATCCATATAACCGAAATAAATTTGTCCTTAGAGTGTACAACCACATGATTAAAACTAAGAATATTACATTGATTACACTCTTGACAAAAATACGTGAAAAAGTATAAGTCAGAAAAGTGGTGAAATTGATGATCAGTACCAGAAAAGAGTTAAGAGATGTACTTAATTATGAAAGGAATATTTACTGTTCCAATCGTTATAGTAAACATGATTATTTAAGAAAAAGGATTCTAAGTGATCCTTTTTTGCAAATATGGAAGTTCGTGAAACTTCTCAGAAAATCAGAATACCATTACAATAACAGAAATAAAAATGTTTGGCATTGTATTTGGTGGTTGTTTTATGGCAGAGAGAAGAATAAGTTGGGCACTAAACTTGGAATTGAAATCCCAGAAAACACATTTGATAAAGGATTATTGATTTGGCATAGTGGAAATATCGTTGTTAATGCGAGAGTTAGAGTGGGAAAGAATTGTGTATTACATGGTGATAATTGTATAGGTAATGGTGGAGAAAACAAATCTGCTCCAATACTAGGAGATAATGTTGATGTAGGGGTTGGTGCCAAAATAATTGGTGATGTGCAGCTGGGTAATAACATTAAAATAGGAGCAGGGGCTGTTGTTGTAAAAACCTACAACAGTGATGGAGTTACTTTAATTGGTATACCTGCACAGGTGAAAAAGCAATGAAGTTAAAAAGGATATTTACGATCTTAAACTTTTACAGAACGATATTTGCCGTAATTTGGTTTCACGTGTCATCGAATAAAAAAAATATTATAGAGGATATGTATGCTTATGACTTCTATAGTAAAGGAATCAATAATTTAAATAATAAATTGTCGTATTTATTGATTAACAGTAGAACTTTTAGAACTATTTTTATTTATCGGATTAAAAATATATTTATCCAACAACTATTTAAAATACTTTTTCCACCAATGAAAGATTTAGAAATAGGTGGAAGTATAGAAGGCGGGCTTTGCATTTACCATGGTTATGCTACTGTAATACAACCACACAAAATTGGAAAGAACTGTAGTATATGGCAGAACGTTACGATTGGTAGAAGACCTAGAGAAGGTAGGGATATTGATAGCCCCACAATAGGTAATAACGTAAATATTTACACAGGTGCAATTGTCATAGGTGGCATTAACATTGGAAATAATGTTGATATAGGTGCTGGTTCAGTAGTGACAAAAGATATTCCAGATAATTGCTCTGTAATTGGAAATCCATTTAGGGTGATAAAAAAGGAGAGTTAAGTAGTAGTATGATTCCTAAGAAAATTCATTACTGTTGGTTTGGTGGTAAAGAACTGCCTAAAAAAGATAGAATGTGTATTGAAACCTGGAAAAAGTATTGTCCAGATTATGAAATAATTGAATGGAATGAGTCTAATTATGACATAAATAATTCCGAATATATGGCTGCAGCGTATAAAGAAAAAAAATGGGGCTTTATTCCAGATTATGCGAGATTCGATATTATTTATCGTGAAGGCGGTATTTATATGGATACTGATGTTGAATTGATAAAGCCTTTAGATGAATTGCTAGAAAATAAAGGCTTCATGGGTTTCGAGGGAGGTATGTGGATAAATGGAGGTATGGGATTTGGAGCGGAGCCAGGGAATCTCGTTATGAAGACTTTAAGAGACATGTATAACGATTTCCAGTTTTATTACGAAGATGGAAGCTTAAATCTTACTCCAAGTCCTTTCTATATAACTGAACAATTAGTGCAAATGGGTTTGAAAAAAGATGATTCTATGCAAGATATTGATGGCGTGAAAATTTATCCGACTGAATATTTCTCTCCCAAAAATTATGAAACTGGGAAAATTAAAATTACACCAAATACTATAAGTGTCCACCATTATAATGCTTCATGGACATCTCTTGGATATAGAATTAAATTGAGGATTGCTAGATTAATTGGAACTTCAAAGTTTGAAAAATTGGTTGATCTTAAAAATAAATTAAAATGAGGAAGTTCTAAGACTCATTAAATGATGTAAAAGAAATTGCACTGTCTTTTTATAACTTTTCAAAAAATCCCCAATCAAAATGCTGATACATGCTTTTTATTGGCTATCTGATTCAGGAGCTATGGAAATAAGTTCTCTATTTATTCCTATAAGTTAGAAAAATTTTTATAATGGCAGCATAACCAAATACTAATACTAAGTAATTGAAAAAGATGGTAAAATTTTTTTGCTTTCATCAAAGTGAAAATGGAGAATGACATGGAAGAGATAAAAAAGAAAAAAATTTGTTTTGTAAGTGGAGATATTTCTCGCTCTGGTGGAACTGAAAGAGTAGCTTTGCTGATAGCTAATGAGTTATCAAAAAGAGGATATGATATTTGTTTTTTAAGTTTTTGGGGAGGAGAAGAAACATTTTTCTATAAAGAACCTTCTATTAAATTATTTACATTGTTAGATAAAAAGATAGAGGGAAAATTGTATAGAACATATGCATATCCAATTTGGAAACTCCATCGGTTTATTAAAAAAAATCATATTGATTTAATGATAGATGTAGATCTGCTTCTTGCAAATTATACAACGTATGCAAAAAGGGGAACAAATTGTAAATTAATATCGTGGGAACATTTTAATTATCAGCACACACTTAAAGAAAAAAAAAGAGTTAATGCTTTAAAATTGGCTAAAAAGCATGCAGATAAAATTGTTGTGTTAACGCAATACGATTACAACTCGCATATTGCAAAGGGTGGGATTAATAAAGAACAAATACAATATATTTATAATCCAACACCTCTTAATATTGAAAAGCATAAACAACATGGAAATAATTTAGTTTTATGTGTTGGAAGGTTAACACATCAAAAAGGCTTTGATTTAATGCTTAAAGCATGGGAACAAATTGAAAAAAATATAAGGAATTGGACACTTGCTATTGTTGGTTCAGGTGAGGATGAAATGATGTTAAAGAATCTTGCGAAATCATTGGATCTTCAAAATGTTAAATTTGTACCACGTACACAGAATATTAGTGAATGGTATGAAAAAGCGAATATTTACGCAATGTCCTCTAGATATGAAGGCTTTCCGATGGTACTGTTAGAAGCTAAGTCTAAAGGTCTTCCAATTGTTTCGTTTGACTGCAAAACCGGGCCAAGAGAATTAGTACGCGACACTATTGATGGATTATTGGCTAAAGATGGAGATGTCATCGACTTATCAGTAAAACTCCAATTAATAATGAAGCAAAAGAATTTAAGAGAAAAATATAGTTCCGAGGCTACAGATGATATAAAAAAATATTCAGTAGCAAGAATTACCGATATATGGGAAGTGTTACTTGATGAATTACTTTCATAGTATATCTTTTAAGAAGAAATAAACGTGGTATCGTTAGCTAGGTATAGGAAGTGGTGGTTAACATGAATATTGCAATTATTAGTCCTGGTTTTTTACCAGTACCTGCTATAGAGGGGGGGGCTGTAGAAGTACTTACAACGGACATTATTGAAGGAAATGAAAAATCTGAAGGTATAATCTTCGATGTATATACTGTAGCATCCAGTAAGTTAGATGACATAAAGTACGAGCATTGTAATATAATTCAATTAAAACTGGGAATGTCAATTAAATACTTATGTAAAGTTGTCAATTGGCTGTTTAGATTGAATAGGAAAAAGGAAAGATTTAATCCTTTACAAACTAAGCTTCTTATTGAATTAAGAAAAAGAGATTATGATTTGGTACTGGTAGAAAATAGTATGCAATTTTATGAGGTTATTTATAAATTTACAAAGAATAAAAATAATTTAATATATCATATGCATAACGATATAGATGGTATTTCAAAGACTGAGGCACTTTGTGAAATGATTATCGATACTTCAAAAAAAATATTAGTGGTCAGTGATTATTTAAAAAGACGTGTAAAGGCTGTAAAAGAACACGGTGAAATACAGGTTTTATATAACAGTGTAGATTTAAGCCAATTTAATTTAGATAATTTTACAATAGAAAGCAGAAATAAATTGCGTCAAAAGTACAGCATTAGTGAAAATGATATTGTCTGTATGTATTCTGGCAGAATCAATAAGGATAAAGGTGTTAAAGAGTTATTAGAGGCATATAAGCATGTCTGTAAAAAGAATAAGAATGTAAAATTGGTTATTGTAGGAAGTTCGTGGTTCAATCAAGTTGATAGTGATGCTTATCTTGATTCACTAAGAGAAATAGCTAAAGAAATGCCGAATATAATATTTACTGGTTATGTTTTTCCTGAAAAAATGCCAGAGATACTATCAATAGCAGATATTATCATTATACCATCTAAATGGGAAGAACCATTTGGAGTCGTCGCCTTGGAGGCAATGGCAATGAAAATACCAATGATTGTAACTAAATCTGGTGGGTTAATTGAGGTTGTAAATGAACAATGTGCTTTACTAATAAGTAAGAATGAGAATATGATTTCTGAACTGACCGTTGCTTTAGATAGATATATAAATTGTCCTGAATTAAGAAAAAGAATGGGATTCAATGGATATAAATATCTTATTGAAAGAAGAGAATTTCACAAGAATAACTATTACTATAATTTTAAAAAAAAAATGGATATCTGAATGTAAAAGCACCTTTGACGTGCTTCATTTTTTTGTCTTTTTTGAAGGAGCCTGTAAATTTCTATTTCAATGTGTGATTTACCGAAATTTATTGGCAGCTGTTATAAAAGCCTGGACTTTGGCAAAATGTAAAGAAATATAAAAAGATTAATTTAAGAAATAAGTAGTGAGGTAATCATGAATAAAAAAGTTTCAATTATTATTCCTGTTTATAATTCTGAAGATACTTTAAAACAATGTGTTAACAGTGTTTTACAACAAACATATCAAAATATTCAGGTTATTTTGGTTGATGATGGTTCAAATGATTCAAGTGCAGAAATCTGTGATCATTTTGCGAAAACCGACAAACGTGTTGAAGTGATTCATATGAAAAACAGTGGAGTATCTTCCGCGAGGAATATAGGAATAAAGTGTGCTACCGGAGAATATATGCTTTTTTTAGATAGCGATGACTATTATGATGAATGTGCATTAGAAAAGATATTGAATTTTAACGGAGCAAAGGAAGTTGATTTAGTAATATTTGGATACTCAGAAATCAGTGAAAATAGTTGTAAACGTGTTATATTCCAATCAGATGATAAGGTATGCTCTAAAAAAGAATTCTTAATTAAAACCCTTGATATTAATTGGGAAATGTATTTTAATGTGCCGTGGAATAAGATGTACAAAACAAGAATTATTAAAGAAAATAACATTATATTTGATTCATCTATGACTCTTGGGGAAGATGCTGTATTTAATAATAATGTGTATATGTATGCTAATAGAATAGTTCTGGCAGATATGTCATTATATAATTATGTGACTACAAACGAAGGATCACTTTCAAGAAATAAAAAGCCTACTATAGATCTATGGGAAGTATATTATCGAATTTTTGAAACTTATGTTTTAATTTTTAAGGCTCAAAATTTGTATGAGAAATATGAAAATGAAATAAATTTTCGTTATCAATTATATATTTTAGGAATGTTGAAAAATTTTCAATATAATATGTTAAATAAAAGAAATAGAGAGAGTATTAGTGATTTGAGAATAATTGGCAATTGCCTAGATAAAAAACGTTTAGGTCAACTACTTAATGTTGATATTACATCGAAGATTTTATTAACCTTAATTAGGTACTCACAATATAAAGTAGTTATACCTATACTTTGGATTAGGATTAAAAAAAGATTATATATTAATTGAGTTAATTTCATAATTGTTTTTTTGAATTATTAGGCTGACCGAATTATCAAATGCAATTTTTTATAAAATTAGGCAGCCAATTTCATTTCTCTCATTTGCTTGTTGATTCGATCTACAGCCAGTT